>JANOPX010000115.1:0-32156 GCA_031422115.1 Chamaesiphon sp. VAR_4_metabat_408
CCCCCCTCTCCCAGTCTCCCCGTCTCCCCCTCCCCCCCTCTCCCCGTCCCCCCGTCCCCCCCTCCCCCCTCATTTCGGTGGAAGTTTGACGACGCTAAACCAAAAATCTTCGATGGATTGAATAATCTGGACGAATTTCTGAAACTCTACAGGCTTGGTAATGAAGCAATTGGCATGGAGATTGTAGGCATTGAGAATATCTTCGTCTGCTTGGGAGGTAGTTAAGACGATGACTGGAATTCTCCTCAATCGTTCGTCTGCATCGATTTCGCCCAAGACTTGTCGCCCATTCTTGCGCGGCAAATTCCAATCTAGTAAAATCAGATCGGGCTGTACAGCGTATTCATAGCCATTTTTATGATGGAGAAAAGCCATTGCTTCGACTCCATCAGATACCACACTCAGATTAATATTCACTTCTCGTTCGTTTCGAGTCTCCCCTGGAGCATCGGCTAAGGCAATTCGAGTGAGGTTAACATCTCCAGGGTTGTCTTCGACGAGCAAGACTTCGATGGAGCGGCTATTTATTGCCATGACGAGAGGGCGATACTATCTGAATCGATTATAAAATAAAATGTGGATCCCTGGGTGGGTGTGGACTCAGCCCAGATTTTTCCGCCGTGGCGTTCGACAATTTTTTGGCAGATGGCTAGCCCAATTCCAGTTCCAGGGTAGGTTGTGCGGGGATGGAGTCGCTGGAAGATCCCAAAAATTCGATCGAGATATTCAGTTTCAATCCCAATCCCATTGTCTTCTACACTAAAACACCAAGCTGAGGGAGTATTTGAGAGATCCCCACTAATAATGGCGGGGATTGCTGATTCTGATGCCAGGGTCAGATTTTTGTGTCGTTGTAGTGTTTGTTTGCGGACAGACGCTACGCTACTGATTTCTCGCACGCGGATCTGAATTTGAGGTGGGGTGTCGCCGCAAAATTTGATGCCATTGGCGATGAGGTTTTGGAAGAGTTGGGTGAGTTGAGTCCCATCGCCCCAAACTCTTGGGAGTGGCTCACTAGTGATGGTGGCTCCGCTCTCCCGAATCGCCACCTGGAGGTTGGATATGGCATCAGCAAGAACTTGAGAGCATTCTACCATTGCGAAGGGCTGGACGCGACTACTGAGCCTTGCATAGCCCAATAAGCCCTGAATTAGAGCCTGCATCCTCACGGCACCATCGACGGCATAACCGATAAATTCATCGGCATCGGGATCGAGTTTACCTTGATAGCGACTCGATAGGAGTTGGAGATAGCTTGTCACCATCCGTAATGGTTCTTGCAAGTCGTGGGAGCAAACATAGGCAAACCGATCTAATTCGGCATTCGAGCGGACTAATTCTTGACGTTGTTGGCGTTCGTATAATAGAGATTGGGCTTGGGAAATAGCAATGCCGATTTGATTGGCAAGTTGACTCATTAACTCTACTTCTCGATCTTGCCACATGCGGGTCGATCGACAATGATGGATGATTAGTAGTCCCCACAATTCATCGTGCAAATGAATCGGTACTGTCACCGTTGCTTTCACATCAAGCTGTTGCAAAAATTTGACATAACAAGCTTTGAATCCGGCATCAGTAATATCACTAATGGCAGAAAATTCACCCTGTTTGTACCGCTCATAATGGGTATTCCTAAAACAAGGATCGAAAATTTTGCTGCCAACTACAGATAAATAGCCCGACATTACTCGCTCTTCGATTACGACTCCCGAACCATCCACTGCTAATCGAAATATTAATACTCGATCGACTCCAAATAGTTGTTGTACTCCTTCTACAGTGGTTTTGAAAATTTGTTCTAATTCTAGTGATGCCCGAATTTTTTGGGCGATTTCCGCAGATAGTTGGGCTTGTTTGCGGGCATTAATTCGCTCGCTAATATCGATGACAGTTACTCTAGTGGTAAGGTAATTACCTAGCTCGTCATAAATTATATTTGCCGTCGAACTTACTACCACAATTTCACCATCTTTCCGTACCATTTGAAACTCTATATCTTGCATCACACCAGTTGCTCGAATCGTCGGTAATAGATAGTTGAGTTTTTGGCTACTTTCTGGCGTGAGTAGTTCGGCTAATTTTTTTTTGCCGATAATTTCGCCTGCTTCATACCCCAACATTTTTAATTCTGTTCGGTTCATTCCGGTAATATTTCCCACTTCATCGAGGGAGTGATACCCACAAGGAGCATTATGATATAGTTGTTCCAATTCGATCGAATCTTCGCGCAGTCTGGATTCGATTTTTTGCTGTTTTTCTCGATCGAATAGTACCAATTTATAGAGGGCTGATAGTAGCAGTAGGTCTAATAATCCCGCAATTATCAAGGTAATTATCGCCTTGTCAATACTCGATCGAGATTCCGCGCGAGTACGATCGACAACTACCTGCTCGCTACGATTGAAATTGACGATCTCTTGGGAAATTTGGGGGATAATTTGACGTTCGCGGAGGGATAATTGAAATTTTCGCGGGGTGGGAAGAGGAGCTAATTGTCGTCGATTGAAACTAGTGAGTTCTTTTAATTTTAGCTCGATCGATCTAGCAAACCGATCGATCTTTTCTTGTCTCGTTGGCGTAGCCTCTCCCTTGGAGAATCGATCTATACTGGTGTCGGCGATTAGAGGCTTCGCCAACGCCAACGATCGAACTAATTTTTGGACTCGATCGATCTGCCGTACCTGATGGGATTGTAAGACTAAATAATTCCCTGTAAATAGATATTCTTGCTGGGCTATTTCGGCATCTTTCAACTCTAATAGCATCTTTGCCAAAATCAGCGATCGTCTGTCATTACTTACTTCCGCCCGATCGTTTTCAGCAATTTTGGCGATATCTCGCTCGGCAACCAATAGATTAACCAATAGGATTGCCAGAGCGATCGCAAAGCCGAATGATACCTTACAAAAGGTAATATTTTTCACCCTTCTACTTTTCCAGTGCGGATAAATATTTTATCAAGGAATTGTTGCCAGATGAAGTTGAAGAGGACAATCCAAGATCCAAAATCGACCTATCTTCACCCTAAACCAGCCACATTTAGAATAGACATCCGCGCCCATACTGATGGTTGTCGATATATTTCACTCACCCGATTTTGACAACTGAGATAGAAAACATAGTCAGCGATAACCATTTGAGTATCTGCGCCTAATAGCATATTAACAAGTGTAGAAGATTTGTGTGGATCTTCAGGAGTCAAAGCTCCAGTCAATAAATAATCGATCGCGCGGCGCACTTCTGGATAATACTTATAGTAATTATATGGATCGTAGCCATATGTGTGAAATAAAGCTATTTCAGGAATGGCCAATCCAAACGAGAAATAATTTTCCGCGCCGACAGTTTCCCGTACGAAATGATTGGTTTTGCCCAAACTACCGATCGATATTACTCCATGAGCCGCAAATTTGAGCTTGTTCGAGTCTACATCTTCAATCGTCGCCGTGGCGATCTCTTCTGTCAAGTCCGCAGCTCGACACATCTGCTCGCTGAGATTGGCTTCACGAGGTACATATACCACCTGCAATTTGTCGCTGACATCAGGATCTGTTGCCAAAATCGCTGCGAGAGATTGGATGATAACTAGGATATCTGGATCTGGGGCGATTTCTCCCACATGCCCAAAAATAAATGTACGTGGCACGATATCCAGTCGGGGATTGTCTTTGAGCCGACAAAATAGGGCGATAATATGCAGGATATTCAACATTTGTCGCCGCTCGTCACAAATCGGTTGCAGTTGCAAATCGAATAGGGAATCTACATTTAGACTTACACCCTGAGAGTGAGCCAGTTCATCCGCTAAGACTTGCTTATGCTCACGTTTAACCAGCCGCCAGATGGATTGGAACAGAGCATCATCAGCGACGGTTTTGAGCTGTTGGAGGTCGTCTAGGCGGCTAATCCAGCGATCGCCGATTGCCTCTGTCACCAGGCTCGCTAGGGAGGCATTTTCTAGTAGCCACTGAGATGGCCAAATTGCGACACTTTTACTTTCCTGCGGTGGCTTCAATGAGACGACAGCAGGCTTTAGCAAGGCTATATATCGTTGAAACTCTACTCGATGCCGCGATGAACTCCGAATCGGCGTGACGTTAGCAACATTTCGCTTACTTCCATACCATTTCCGGCGATTTACCGCCAGATCTGTCTTGACAATCCGCAATAGTGAAGCGTGGATACCCGTCCAAAAATTAATATTCTCAATCATGTCTAGATTCCTCGGCGATGCTATCCAAAACAGAAGGCTGTCGGTGTCTGCTAATGGACATAGTTTTGACCGACAACTTATCAATTCAACTACTTGAGACACACGATAACTTATAAAGTTGAGGATCTTGTGAGGATGGTTTGGGGGAGGGTAGGAGGGTGGTAGGGTAGGAGGGTGGTAGGGTAGGAGGGTGGTAGGGTGGTAGGGTAGGAGGGTAGGAGGGTGGTAGGGTAGGAGGGTGGTAGGGTGGTAGGGTAGGAGGGTGGTAGGGTAAGAGGGTGGTAGGGGTCTGTAGGGGCGGGTTTATGAGATTACCTACGGTAGGCTTCGCCAACGATGACGATTCTACTAGAGATTCGTTCAAACAAAGCCCTCCTCACTAGAGATGTGGGCAGGGTAAATGTATTATTTCCTCAATCTTTAAATCCGTCTTAACCCAAACACATGCGGAGGGAACCTCCGCGTGATTTGGGTCGCAAAATCCAAAATCCAAAATCCAAAATCCAAAATCCCTTACCCCTCACCCCTCAACTCCTTCACAAATTCAATAGCGGAGTCTCGATCGGTGATAATGCCATCTAGGGTGGCGATGAGTACGTTAGCTAAGATCTGTTGATACTGTTTGCCTGGTTTGTAGCCGAGAGATTTTAGATCGCGGCCGTCGATCGGTGGTTTAATGTGGATCCAGGTAGTGAGATATTGTTGGACGATCGAACTAATTTTTGATTCGGCAATAATGGCGATCGATAGTAGTAAAATTGGATCGTAGGGTTGGAGTAGACGGACAATTTGTCCGGTGGATATTTCGACAGAGAGTGCGGTGATTAGTGTTTGGTGAGATCGATCGAGTTCTGATAGTCGAGTGAGACTTTCTGGGGGTAGTTGAAGCTGTTCGATCGTCGTAATTCGATCGACTAAGGTTAGGTTAGTTAGTAAGATTTCTAATCGGATCAGCCAGGGAGATAAGCGTGGCAGGTTGGTTGATTGAATTAAGTTGTCGATCGATTGCAATCTTTGTCTGAGTTGGCTGTCTAGTTTTAGATTTGGATGCAGGCATTTGAGCGCGTCTAATTCATCCAACCGTTCTAAAATTGGCAACCAATAATCAGTTTGGAGGATATATTTTAGTTCGGCTTTGAGTCTGGTTTGCAATGCTGGAACTTTGGGGTATGTGGCGAGAGTGCGCTCGTAGATGCCGCTAGCAACAGCCGATCTGATGTAGAGTTGGGTTTGAGATTCGATCGTAAATCCCAAGCGTACGGCAAATCTCATCCCTCGATAAATCCGCGTCGGATCGTCGATAAAACTATCAGGGTGCAAGACGCGCAATTGTTTCGATCGGAGATCTACCAATCCACCAAAGAAGTCGAATAATTCTCCCGCTTGAGGTTGGGTGAGGCGAATAGTTAGGGCATTGACTGTAAAATCTCGACGGTACAAATCCGCCTGAATCGAACTAGAGATTACATCAGGATTTGCCGCTGGATAGGCATAAGATTCGGTTCTGGCTGTGGCAATATCGATCGACAAACTACCCAAGATCGGATCTTTGTCCCACTCTAAAGCCGCAGTTTGAAACTTACCATGAATCTTGAGCTGTGCAGTAGGATAAAGTTCGTGCAATGCTGTCGCTAATTCTACACCCGATTTATCATCATTACCTCTATCTGCACCATCTACGACTAGATCCAAATCTGGGCTAGATAATCGCCCTCTATTTGTCGCCAACAATAAATCCCGCACCACTCCACCAACTAGATACAATTGCCAACCGCGCTCTTGGGTTAACCGCGCCATTATCTGCAATAATGCCCATAATTCTGGGCGCAATCGCTCCTCTAAGTTTGGCTGAATATGTTCGCGATTTTCCATGATGATTGGGGTTGAGTAAAATTACCACGCTTAACGATCTGATGCAGATGAAGATGTCAGGATCGCCAGTTTCACCGAAATTAGTGCTAATATTCGATTCTTCGCTTCATCAACGGCACTAATTTAGTACAATATTTAAGCGTGATATGTGTTATTTTATCTTGACATTGAAATAGTGAAACAACTTACTCTTGTCGGACTTAATGAAGTACGAAAACAATCCATCGGCAGAGAGGTGTTCTTTGAGACGACTTCCCAAGGTTTTCGACTGCAATACGAACATCCAAATGGAGGATTGTATCAAGGTAATTCATTTGATTGGTTGAGATCGCTTGATGATGCCAGCGTCGATCTTGTTTTTTCAGATCCACCCTACAACATTAAAAAAGCAGATTGGGACAATTTTGACAACCAAGAACAATACATTAATTGGTCGATCGAATGGATAACCCAAGCCTCGCGGGTATTGAAACCTAATGGCTCTCTATATGTATGTGGATTTTCAGAAATATTGGCTGACTTAAAACATCCCGCATCAAAATATTTCAAGCATTGTCGGTGGCTAATTTGGCATTACAAGAATAAGGCTAATTTGGGTAGTGATTGGGGAAGATCTCACGAAAGTATTATTCATTTCTGTAAATCTGATGTGAATAAACTCAATATAGACGATGTACGGACTCCTTACGGAGCGCATACGCTAAAATATCCGTCGCATCCACAGGCGGAAACAAGTGCTTATGGTAAGGGTGTAAATAAACAGCGCGATAACTGGACACCGCATCCGAAAGGGGCAAAGCCAAAGGATGTGATTGATATTCCCACCACCTGCAACGGCATGGGAGAGAAGACTCCGCACCCTACCCAAAAACCTGAAGAGTTGATTCGTAAGTTTGTTCTAGCATCCTCGAATGAAGGAGATCTTATTATCGATCCATTTTCTGGCTCTGGTACAACCGCTGTTGTCGCCGAGCAGCTTAACCGTAAATGGATGGCTTGCGATCTCGATCCACAGTATAATCAATGGGCGATCGAACGAATTGAAAACGTTCGCCGGATGACGAAAGATGAATGGATAACACAGGATCGCAAAACAGCAGAAAGAAGGGAATCGATCCGATGAGTCTTGCCGAGTTGGTAAATCATGCCACAGACAAAAAGCGATTTCAATCGATCGAGAATTATATTGATTTTTGTGCCCATTACTTAGAGTATATCGATACTGGATTACAAGCGCGGATCGTCTCACAAAATGAAAGCCATTATCAATTTTTTCAGTATCGGGAAGAGGGGAGTTTCAATATTACGCGCCCATTAAATTCCTCTCTACTTTATAGTTCAGAAAGTTTTGATATGGCGGCAAAAAAATTTATGATGACACTCTCACAATTACGGGATGGTCAACTGCCCTCAAACGATCTACGTGAAAATTTGATTCGGACTATCTATACACTTCAACAATCTATTGGTGCAGCACTGGATGGTTTGCCAGCAGGAAAGTCGAATCAAGCTAGAAAAGTGAATGGAGATTTGTTTGAGCGGTTGATTCGCTTGCTGATTGTTTCTCTTAATATTGATTGTGTATCGGGAACGATGCAGGTTCCGGTAAAAGATCTAGATGGAACCGAACTTTTTAAATCCAGCTATCAACACGATCTATTAGTTAGCAAAGATAATGAGCTGAAAATCATCGGATCCGTTAAAACTTCTAGCAAAGATCGAATCGATAAGGTTTTTATGGATAAGTTTCTCTACAACCGCCTCACTGATACAGCTTTGCCGCATATTGCTATTTTCTTGAATGATGTTCAGCGCAAGAAAACAAAGCAAGAAAATAAATATGGGGTAAGCTCAACTTTTCTACCTGGTCACTTTAAGGCATACACAGGTTGAACTGAATCCATTGGATGGGGTCTATTACTGTGACATTCGCCCAAATATGATTGAGGATACTTTACTTTCGCAGCACATCAAAACCATCGATCGCTTTTTCTATTCCGATCTATGGGAATTGCTCGATCGATCGGGAGCAAGCCTTGGTGAAATCGCTGTCGAACCAGAATAAAGTCAAGGTTAGTGTCGATCCAGTAGCCAGTAGCGTGGGCACTGCTGCTGGGCGGGGAACCCGCCCAGTCCACCAAATAGGTTTCACTATTATATATCGTCTAAATATTGCATTTTGCATCTGCTATACATAGGCTAAATTTAGAAATTTATGTTAGTAAGACACGAATTTTACTCAGGCTATCTGGATCTAAGTATTGCTCGTTATTGTTGACGATCGACAGGAGAAAATTCTTGACTAGATCGTCTTCGATCGACCAAACTACTTGACGATTGTAAATTGCTGCACTAATAATTGTATTGACTTGGGCGGCGGTAAATTCTTGGTAGTAGCTTAATTTAGCGATCGCTTTTTGGGTGTCGCTAATTGATTGACTATTGACTAGATCTCGAATCAGAAATTCCTTGTCGCGCACGCTAGCTAGAGCAATTTCTGGGAATTGTTCTTTGCAGAAACCGGAGAGACGTTTGTAGAAATGAATATTAGATTTCTTGCTGGCATACCACTCATCGAGCAAGAAATTACTAAATTCTTCATCATTCAATGCCGAGCAATAATCTTTATCACCAGTCACAAAAAAGATATCTTCGCCGACGGGTATCTCTGTCAACAAGCATTCCCAATTAATCGCATCTCCCAGTGAGTTGTTTTTGCCCGGAGGATTGCCTACAGCCATTCGCATTCGCGCTCGATCGAGGATGTCGGGATGAGTCGCCAGTTTTTTACCATGACTAAAGAAAGACTGAATGATGCGATCGGCTTTGAGATTTCTGGCTTGAATATCGACGGCAATTTTGGAAATTAGAGCCGTATGTGCTTGCTCATAGTGCTTGAGTGCTTCTCGCAATGAATCTATTTCTGGATAGTCTTCAGCTAATTGGGGTAATGAGGGATTGAAAGTTTGGCTGCGGAGTGATTTGATCGCCCCATCGATGCGTTGTTCGCGATTGCGGTTGAACTCATCGATGATGCGATCGGTCAGTAATAGGGTGACATGTTTACTCGCGATTAAGTTACTCAATTTATTCAGCTCGGCCAGATCGTCTTGATTGAGCGCGTAAAAAGATAGTAAAATATTCGTATCGATAAAAAGTTGCATGTCAATAATAATAAAGTTATTTGAGCACTGGCGATTTGACGGTGTTAGTATTAGTTAAGTTTTCTGCTTCAATTTCCACCTCAACAATAAATTTAAACCTAACTCTGCCCTTTTTCCAGCCGAGAGATGTGGCGGAAAGCACCTCACAATCCGCACCTTTTTTGAGGTCGTCACTGTCGATTGATGGGAATGGAATATTCTCACCTCGACAATGTTCTTTGATTTCATCCAAACTAGAAACGATTAGATCGGTACCAACTTCTTGAAGATCCGCTACTTTGTACAAGAACTTACCGATGGCGATTACATCATTGTCCGAGCAAGAATAGCTCAAAAATTTATCTGGCATCTATTTATTATAATGAACATTCGTACATTATCTTACCCATTGACAGCTCTAAAATTAGCCTAGCTCTTCTCTAGCCCCCTCTCCCCCTCCCAGTCATCAATAAATTGACATAGATCTTGGTAATCGGTTATCAACCCAACCGCCATCAGCCACCGACAAGTTACCATAGATCCATATAATGCGACCCTTGTGGAATAAATATATGGTTCAGTCCCAATATTATGGCGGCGGGGATAGCTACTACAGAGAATCACCGCCAGATCTACCTTCCCTGCTACTCAAAGAGCGGATCGTATACATGGGTGGCCCATTGGTGTCTTCCGACGACTACAAGCGGCAAATGGGCTACGATCCGACTAAATTATTGATCGCCCAATTGCTATTTTTGCAATTTGACAATCCCGAAAAACCAATCTACTTCTATATCAACTCCACTGGGACATCTTGGTATACTGGTGACTCGATCGGCTTTGAAACCGAAGCCTTCGCGATTTGCGATACTTTGGGCTACATCAAACCACCCGTGCATACCATCTGTATCGGGCAAGCAATGGGCACAGCAGCGATGATTTTAGCATCAGGCACCAAAGGTTGTCGCGCTAGTCTTCCCCACGCTACCATCGTCCTCAATCAGCCCCGTAGTGGTGCCCAAGGGCAAGCTAGTGACATCCAAATTCGCGCGAAGGAAGTCTTAGATAATAAAGCAGCAATCCTCGATATCTTCGCTCAAAGTACCGGACAAACCGCCGCGAAAATTGCCAAAGATACCGATCGAATGCTCTACATGACTCCTGTAGAAGCCAAAGAGTACGGCATCATCGATATCGTCCTCAATAGTGCCAAAGACCTCCCAGTAGCTATTCCTGCCCTAGTCTAAAAGCACGGGTGGACACTTCGGCTCACTTCGGCTTCGCTCAGTGCAAGCCGCTCAGTGCCCACCCTAACCCTACTACCCTACTACCCTACCACCCTACCACCCTACCACCCCTTCCCTATGTCAGTCGATCGGATTCTCAGAGTACCCTACAACATCCCTGGCACCCAGAGCTGGCAGTGGATTAATATCTTTACGCGGATGAGTCAGGAACGAATTATCTTCCTGAATCAGCCGATTACTGATGGATTTGCTAATAGTACGATCGCGTCCCTACTATACCTAGAGTCAGTCGATAATACCAAACCAATTTATCTATACATCAACTCCCTCGGCGATCCTGTCGCGGCGGGGATGGCGGGGGTAGAACTCGGTATGATGTCGGTGATGGCTGGATTGGCAATTTATGACACCCTCAAGCACATCAAATCGGATATTTATACGATTTGTGTGGGGCAAGCAATGGGAATTGCCACGTTACTATTAGCTGCTGGTACTGAGGGTAAACGAGCGAGTTTACCTAATGCGACGATCGGTTTAATGCCCAATCGTGCGGGTACTAGAGGACAAGCTTCAGATATTGCTGTTAATGCCGCTCAAGTATTAGCGAAAAAGACTAATACGATCGATATATTAGCCAAACTTACTGGGCAATTGTCCAGCAGAATCGAGCAAGATAGCGAACGGATGTTTTATATGACAGCCGCAGAAGCTAAAGAATATGGACTGATCGATCGAGTCCTCGAAAGTCCCAAAGATCTCCCCCACACCCTCACCCCCTAATAATATATGTCTATCGGTATTCCTAGCGTTCCCTATCGTTTACCTGGTACTTCTTCGGAGCGATATATCAACATCTACGACAGATTATTCCGCGAGCGGATTATCTTTATGTTTGAAGAAGTTGATGCAAATATGGCAAATGCGATCGTTGCCTATATGCTTTATTTAGATTCTGAAGATTCCAGCAAACCCATCTATCTCTACATCAATTCCCCTGGTGGCGAAATCACCGCAGGCATGGCAATCTATGACACCATGCAGCACATCAAGTCAGAAGTCGTCACCATTTGCGTCGGTTTAGCCGCTTCGATGGGTGCGTTCTTACTCGCTGCTGGTAGCCCTGGTAAGCGTTTGGCACTGCCCCACGCGCGGATTATGATTCACCAACCATTAGGTGGTACCGGACGGATGCAAGCATCGGATATCCAAATCGAAGCCAAACACATTCTCGAAACTCGGACTCTGCTCAATCAATTGATGGCAGAACGTTCGGGACAAACACTAGAGCGGATCGAAAAAGATACCGATCGCGATAATTTCATGTCATCCGCTGAAGCGATGGCATATGGTTTAATTGATAAAGTTGTCGAAACTGAAAACGTTCGTTAATTTTTGTCCAGATTAGATCCCTGACTTCTTCGACAGAAGTCGAGGATCCGATCTGTGCGATCGCTAATAATAGCGTCTGAATCCTTGTGATAAATGAGCAAATGCTATTTACTAATAAATCTGGCACTTAATCTTTTTAGTGTCACCGATTTCAAACCCGCTCAAATATCTTGGGGATCTACACCTATTTCTCGTAGTTTGGCAGCAAGTCTATCTGCTCGTTGTTTTTCTAGCTCCGCTCGTTGTTTTTCTACCTCAGCTCGTTCCTCTCCAGTCAGTAGTAAGTCACCCTTACTATCCCACCAGCGCAACCAAGGCAAAGTCTGATTATCTACTTTCCCTTGCCAGATGCCTAACTCCACGCCGAGGGACGAAATTGAATAGTGACCGCGATCGTTTGGGCTTAACAGTTCATATCGTTGGGCAACTAATTCATAGACTTGAACCGATGCTTTCTGCACCTCATAGATAGCATAAAAGGGAATGCGAATCGCCTGTTCATAGACCCAAAATTTTCCAGCTTTGGCTTCTGGATTGAGAAAAGGAGAAGTGGCATCGCGCTCTTCGGAGCCATCACCAGATACAAATTCGATCGCAATTAGGGGCGCAACGATCTCTTTCCACATCACATAAGAGCGACGATACTTACCATCTAGCAACGGAGCTACATTAGGCACATAGAACCAATCTGGTGCTTCGGCTCCACGCTCTGGTGGATCGATCGATCGCCAATAAATGCCAGAATCTTGACCGATACAGTAGCGTCCATCTGGATGTAGTTGCTCCAGCACAGGGCGAATAGAACTAGTCAGCAAGATACTCTGCGGATGTTCTTGAAAATTCTTCACAAATGTCCCATCCGACTCAGGTAGCTGGGTATGGTCTGGCAATGATAGCGTAGGTGGCGATTGGGCAATAGTCATACAAAATGCCTGCAAATCCAGATAACCTTCAGTTAATTATAGCAGATCTAGAATATCGAACTTGTCTAGTTATCGATCTTAAAGCTAAACTATTAATAGGGACTACTATGTTCGCGCCCTGGTTCATTCATAGGAAATCTCAATCGATATGGACTGGCAATCTCACATTACGATCGACTCCAACATCTTGGTAGGCAAACCCACGATCGTCGGCACAAGGCTAGCTGTTGAATTCATCATCGATTTACTCGCCCAGGGGTGGAGTAATGATGAAATTCTGCGTAACTATCCAGGCATTACCATCGATGATGTTCGAGCCTGTCTGAGTTATGCCAGTGCTGCGCTGAAGTCCAAAAAATGATTATTTCATGCTAAGTCAGAGAATAAAAAAACGAAAATCTCCAATTCAAAAAATAATTGAAAAATCAAAATATGCCAATCGAAAGCTAATTTTTAATGGTAGAGATGTTCGCTTTGAATCAGAAAAAGATCTGGAATCTTATTTGGAAAATAGATTTGAAGATATATTTCCCGATCTAAATATGCTGGCACGACAGTATACAATGTCAAATCAGCGATGCGATCTATTATGTTCTAAACGAATAAATAAACAAGGTGTAATCATTGAAATTAAAAATCAAGTCGATCGATATATAGTTTCACAGTTAATTAGATATCGAAAGGTATTATTATTACAGCAACCTTTCTCAGAGCAGATCGACTACTCTCTGCCATTAGAATTAATCGCCGTTGCTCCTAAATTTCATGAAGACAACCATACCGATAAAGAAGCTTGCAAATTTGAAGACGATATTTATTTTTTGGATTTTAGCCTCTCTTCTAAAAATGGTTCGGGTGAGTTCAAGATTCTCGATCGAACATATAATATAAATTTTCCAATTGCTGGATTGAATCATCTAGATTTAGATGCTTCATTATCTCATTATTCCTTACTACCAGATATTCAATCTTTCAATGGAGGCTTATCTTCAGAAACACAAAAAGATTTTATCAAGCTACATTGTTTGTTTATGCGCCAACCAATGATTAAACATTGGACGACTACTAGTACCAAAATATTATATAGTACTGGTAAAGGTGTAAATAGTAAAAAGCTAGCAGAAATTACAAATACCAGTAGAGGCTTATATCTTTATCTTTGGCTGCCAAGTCGTGTTAAGACTAATGTTAAATTACCTTTAGCTAGATTTGGTTTATTTTGTGATAATAATTTTAGTCCATTAGATCGTGAATCGACAGTAAAATGGGTTGTACGCACAAATGAAACTATTAATATCAAGGAGGAGCCGGGAGGAGATATTTACTCTGCTTTTACTAGACAAGGAATGCTAAAATGGACTAGAGCAAAATATTATCTAGGAGCATCGACATCCCTCGGTAGCGAAAACACTGATTCATTATTAATATCTATAATTAAAGATTTTAAATTATTGGACGTTACGAAAGATTCTGACTGGTGGACGAAAGTCAAACACGATCCACCCACTAATTTAGGTTGGTATATAGATTTAGCAATAGGTGCGTGGAACTATCAGCTTAGATAACATTATTAGCTCTTATCTTTTATCAGTCAAGTTATTGACAAAGACTTTAAGCTAGTTCGATACAGCTACATTCCTTCAGGTTAAAGGCTGTAGGTTATTAGTAAGTAGAACTGATGATTTAGCCTAAATTTAAATCAATCGTTAAATTCGATCTCTCAAACCCAATTTTTTTGACCGCGATCGGCTAAACTAGAGCTTCGGTTCTACTGGGGAACAGCCAGTAGACGTAAGGGGGAAAGTTTGGTGCAAAACCAACGCTGTCCCGCAACTGTAAATCAATGCCAATTGAGAAGCCAGGATGCCCGCCGAATGTATATTTCCCTTTTGTGCGAGGCTCACAGTTAGATTTACATGGCTATTAAAATTCCCGTGACGGTGATTACCGGATTTCTCGGTAGTGGTAAAACTACCCTGATTCGGCATCTACTCACCAATAATCAAGGGCGTAGAATTGCCGTGATTGTGAATGAATTTGGTGAATTGGGCATCGATGGCGATTTATTGCGCTCCTGCGAAGTTTGTCCTGATGGTACCGCCGCGCCGACTAGTAATATTGTCGAGCTGACTAATGGTTGCTTGTGCTGTACGGTACAAGAAGAATTTCTCCCCACCATGCAGGCTCTTATCGCCCGTCGGGATGACATCGACTGCATTCTGATCGAAACTTCCGGTTTGGCACTCCCCAAGCCCCTAATTACCGCCTTCCGATGGCCAGAAATTCGCACCGCAGCGACGGTAGATGCGGTCATCACGGTGGTTGATTGTGATGCAGTGGCAGATGGGAGGTTTGCCAGCGATCCGGCGGCTGTGGACGCACAGAGACGGGAAGATGAAAATCTAGATCATGAGACTCCATTACAAGAGTTGTTTGAGGATCAATTAGCTTGTGCGGATTTGGTGATTCTAAATAAATCCGATCTAGTTAACGCAGCTCAATATCAAGCGACAATCGATTTAGTTAATAGCGAATTACCTCGATCGGTTAAAATTATTACTAGCGATCGCGGTATCGTCGATATAGATACGATCCTCGGTATCAAAGCAGCCGTAGAAGACCATCTCGAAGATCGTCCCAGTCATCATGACTCAGAAGCAGAGCACGAGCATGACGATGATATCAACTCAATAAATCTGATCCTCGCCCAAGAATTCGACCCCGAACAATTGCGCCGCAAATTGGAAACTCTCGTCGCCGAACAAGAAATCTACCGGATCAAAGGATTTGTCGCCGTACCAAATAAACCAATGCGATTGGTAATTCAAGCCGTCGGTAATCGCTTTGAACAATTCTACGACCGACCTTGGCGCACCGACGAACCACGAGAGACTAAACTAGTATTTATCGGTCAATCGATCGATCCCGTATCCATCCAGTCCAATTTGGTAGAATTAGCAAAATCCAAAATCTAAAATCCAAAATCCAAAATCCAAAATCCCCATGACCGACATTTCTCCCATCCAATTTCTAGCTGTTGCAGCATTTGGAATGCTGCTACTAGTTACATTAGGCGTAGGCTATTTAACTGTAGCAGGTTGGCGCGATCGACAACGCCGTGAAGAAGATGCTAGATCTCGGCGAATGCGGCGTTAGTAAGGGGATTCACATCGCATATAAACTGGCTAGCGCATATATTCCTAGCATGATAGATAATTAACTAGTTTAAAAATAATACAGGAGGAAGATTAAATCGATCGCTTAATTTCTGAGCATTATTTTTATAGATCGAACATCATCTCGTACTCATAATGTGATGGGGCAGATTGAATATAATCCAATTTTACCATCCCCACATTTAGGCAACAAGGATCGATCCAACCGTCAGAGATTGAGACAATAATCCAAAACTGTTGCTCAGTATACGTTAGCTCGTGGCTTCTATATACTGTCAGTAAGTTTGTTTGAAGATTGTATAATTTAGGTAATTTCATCGAGGCTATATACTGTCATCTTTAGTTAAACTTGTTTAGTCAGAACTAAGTAGTCACGTGTACTAAAGGCAATCATGGAGAATCAAAAATTATCCGTAGCACAGTCAAATTTAAAGCTTGCTCTTTGGAATGCAGAAGCTGATTCAATCACCAGCAGTCACTTGTATGCAGAAATACAAGAGCTTGGATTGCCACCGGAAGTTGTCATTCGTTTACACGAACTTATTACTTTTACTAAAAAAGTTATAGGTAAAGTCTATGCTATCGGGAAAATTGTCCTTCTTAAAATAATTGAGTTTGTCAAAGCTCATCCGTTTCTAGTAGCTGGTGCTGGGATAGGTGCTGTCATTGGTGCCGCTATTACAGGTTTAATAACTTCGATACCATTTCTAGGGCCACTTCTAGCTCCACTAGCGGCAGTCTTGGGGATAACTATTACGATGATTGGCATGGTGGTTGGACATAACCTCGACAAGCAGTTTCACGGAATTGGAAAAGATATTGCTGAAATTATTCAAACGTTTTTCTCTCTTTTCTCAGACGTATTCAATAACATCTTTTGGGATATTGTTGTTGCTTAATACGATAGATAAAAAATTTAATTATTCTTTATTATCTAAAGTTCTACATATTTAAAATGGCTGACAAACAAAAACTCACAAAAGAAGAGCTAATAAAATTAATTGAACAACTAGAGAAAGATCCTAATGATAGAATTGGGATTCTTGGAGATGTTGGAGTAACTGCACTGGGGGCTGCTGGAGCGGGCACAGCCGCAGCACTTTTCGGATCGACAATAGCTTCTATACCTCTAGTTACCGCATTAACAGGTATTAGTTTCGGTGTCGTAGCTGCTCCTTTTGCTGCCGTCGCAGGTGCCGCTGTAGTTGGCGGCACCGCTGTCTATGGGGTCTCAAGACTAATCAAAGATGGTGGATTTAATGAAGGTAAGCGTAGACAGTTATTGAATGAACTTAATGAAAAGCTAAAAGAAATTGAAATCAATGAGAGACAGTCTAACCTTAATGATCGAGACAAGACAGACTTTTATTCTTTTTTAAAAGAACCACTTAAATATAAACTGATCGGTCCTGATGATGCGAATCAACTGATTAAATCTGTAGAAAGTGGTCAGATCTCACTTAGTGTAGCTTATAAGCTTGTGCGCGATCTGTCTACAGATATATGATATCCAGAAAGTTTCTGGATATCATGCTAATTTAGATCGGGTTTGGTCGATCGTTGTTGATTCGGTTGAGCCTTGAAACCCAATAATCTCACTGTTTGAGGCTCGATCGTTGGCGAAGCCTACCGGAGGTAATCGGTATTGAGGAGTATTTTTATATCCTGTCGAAACGATCGATTGATTAGCTTGGGTTCGATCGACCGCTTTGCCGACGTTTTTAGTCAGGGCTTGTAAGATCGATTTAAAAGCTTCTTAACTCGATCGCCATACCCCAGCAAGCAGTAAGTTATAATCGATATACGAGACTCAGATACAACCGTATGACTAGCAGCGAAATTAGCTATACCGAAGCACAGAGTAATTTAGGCGTTCTGCTCGATCGCGTGGCAGATAGTAAAGACATTATCATAGTCAAACGAGACGGCACCGATAAAAACGTCGCTCTCATTGCCGAAACAGATCTCAGCAGCCTCTTAGAAACAGTCTATCTACTGAGATCTCCCGCTAACGCAACTAGATTGCATCGGGCGATCGATCGAGCCAAACAAAGAGATCTCCAAGGCTACCGCCCTTCAGAGCCAGAGAACCCATCACAATCGTTGGCGCAGCCCTACCATCAGGTAATTGCTGCATTATGTGAGGAGTTAGGAATTGTCCGCTAAAAAGAAAGATAAAAATCGCTCTGAAAATTCTCAACCAGAAATAATCATCATTCAAAGGCAGATTATTTTTGATGAAGACTTCAGAGAGGACTTGCAATGGTGGTATCGGCAAGACGTTCAAAAAGCCAACAAAATTCTCGACCTAGTAGAATCTATTTATAGAGATCCATTCTCAGGAATTGGTAAACCAGAACCACTAAAATTCATGGATGCAAATACATGGTCACGAAGAATAGATTTAGAACATCGACTAATTTATCGAGTCCAGAATGAATCCATTCAATTTTTACAAGCTCGCTATCATTATGAGAATTAAACTCTAGGGGTATGGTGGCAAAGTCGATCCCTGTAGGTTAGGTTGAGTCTTGAAACCCAATAATCTTAGTGTTTGAGGATCGATCGCTATTGAGGAGTATCTTTATATCCTGTCGGAATTATGGCTCGTTGGCGTTCGCATAGCGTCTGCCTGCGCAGAAGCCTACCGTAGGTAATCGCTTCTTTTTCCGTTATCCCATTAGCGGTTAGATTTGGCAATCCAATAACAGATGCCATAAACTCGCTCTTGGCTGGATTTTTAACAAATACTTGATATTGCATGTTCAATACCTACTTTGAGAATTGGAAGAGCTTCCACAAATCATTCTAACACTCTTGTCAAAATTATGGCTCGAACGGCTTGCTGTCTGCGATAGCAATCGATTTTATGCCAAAAATAGTTTTGAGGGCAGGTTAAAACGATCGCTTAATTTCTCAGCTTGAGTAAGATCGATCGATCGTTTACCATCGATAATCTCAAGTACTCGATCTCTAGAGCCAAATATACCAACTAAATCTGCTGGCTGAATATCGTTCGCATCCATTAAATGTAGCAGTCGGCTGTGGGGAGTCGATAGATTTTGAGATGGGTAATGTTCTGATTCAAATTTTTCAACTAAGAATCATTAGCGCAGCCTACCGTTAGGTAATCGCCATTTGAGGGTATATTAGAGATACTACATGGAGATTGGCAAATGTTTAAAAGAATTGCGTCAGAAGCCCTTGGCATCAGCGATATTGGTGTTATCATCGCTCCTGCTGATTATGATAAAGTCGCGGCTGATGATTATGTATTTCATGAAGATGGGGAAAAGATATTTTTCTTAATTAAGTCCAAAAAGGATGAATACTGTTTTACAAACCTAGCACTAATTCATGTTGATGGAGATTCGGCAATTTCTAGCAAGCGTGCCGTTAAACGTTATGATTATTCAAGTCATAAAGTATCGCAGGTATCGATCGAGACTGCTGGAACGATCGATCTAGATGTCGAACTCAAATTTGTCTTGGAAGGTGTGCCTCCTTTTAGTATAGATCTCGACAAAAAATGTATTGAAGCACTTAAAGATATTTACAAAGTACTAATTACGATTGGCAAAATTCAAAGCAAAGAAAAGATTGCTCGTGATAATGCGCTACTTTGCCTCCAAGCCTTATCCTCCATGTACAAAATTGATAAAATTGAGAGTGAAGAAACGATCGTCAAGCATTACAAGGCGATTCTCACCAACCTGAATGCAACTATGCTAGAAACATATACCAAGCGTGACTTTAGCAATATCTTTGAAAAGTACATTAAGAGTTAGCAAATTACCAATTTGAAGGTGAAGCACTAGTTATTTTTTGCCAAATTTACGTTGGAGATCGGCTAGAGTTGGTGGATGATTTGGTTGAGTTTCTGGGGATGATTGTTGTGGTTTAATAGTTGTTGTGCGCGGTGCTGGTTTTGGTGATGGCGAACGATTCGCGCCAATAGTAGGTGGAACTTTGGGGGTAGTAGCTCCATCCGAACTCACATTAGCTTTCATCGTGAGACTGACGCGCTTCAATTGAGGATTTACTTCTAATACTCGGACTTTGACGACTTGTCCGACTTTGACGATTTGATTGGGGTCGCTGACAAAGGTGTCGGCTAATTGGGAGATGTGTACCAATCCATCTTGGTGGACACCGATGTCTACAAAGGCTCCAAAGTTGGCTACGTTGGTCACTGTGCCCTCCAATTCCATACCGACGGCTAAATCCTTGATTTCTTGAATATCGGCCTTGAAGGTGGCGTATTTGAACTCTGCGCGGGGGTCGCGTCCAGGTTTTTCGAGTTCGGCGATAATATCGCGGAGGGTGGGTTCGCCGATGGATTCGGTGATATATTTTTTGAGATCGGTATGTTTGAGTTGTGCGCCGAGTTTGGTGGGTTCGGTGAGGGGGATATTGACATCTTTGGAGATGGCGGCGAGGATGCTGTAGCGTTCGGGATGGACGGCGGTATTGTCGAGGGGGTTTTCGCCATCGCGGATGCGGAGGAAGCCAGCAGCTTGCTCGTATGCTTTTGGCCCTAATTTGGCTACTTTGAGGAGTTGTTTGCGGTTTTTAAAAGCTCCGTGCTCGTTCCGATAGGCGATGATGTTGTTAGCAACTGCGGGGGTTAAACCGGAGACAAATGTGAGAAGTTCTTTGGATGCGGTGTTGAGATCTACGCCTACATAGTTGACGCAACTTTCGACGGTATCATCGAGTTTTTTGCGGAGGAGTTTTTGGTCTACGTCATGTTGATATTGTCCCACGCCGATCGATTTGGGGTCGATTTTGACGAGTTCGGCGAGGGGATCTTGCAAGCGTCGGCCGATACTGATTGCACCGCGTACGGTAATATCTAGATCGGGAAATTCTGAGATAGCGACATCACTGGCTGAATAGATTGATGCACCAGATTCATTCACCATTACTTTGATTGGTTTTGGTTCGATATCGGCGATGGTTTCGATCACGAATTGGTCGGTTTCTCGTCCGGCGGTACCATTACCGATCGCGATTAATTGGATATTATATTTAGCGATAAACTGTTTGACTGTTGCGGCTGCTTGTTGACGTTGGTTGGCTGCTTGATGGGGGAAGACTGCTTCATATGCCAAGTATTTACCTGTCTCTGATAATACGGCAACTTTACAGCCAGAGCGGAATCCAGGATCGATCGCCAGTGTCGGTTTCATTCCCGCAGGTGCAGATAATAGTAATTCGCGCAAGTTGATTTCAAAGTTGGAAATCGAACCGATATCGGCTTGCAATTTCGACTCCGCGCGTACCTCATTAACTAACGATGTCTTCATCAGCCGATTGAAAGCATCTTTGAGCATGGCTTGATAAAATTTACTTACCGCAGGTACTTTGGTCTTAATTTCCTGGGCGGCTAAATAGTCACAAATATCATCTTCATTAAAATTTAGTTCTAAACTGACGACCTTTTCCGATTCACCACGAAATAGAGCGAGGAGATTGTGCGGGGCAACTTTACTTACACTCACGCTATATTTACGGTACATTTCATATTTAGTCGAGCCTTCAGGTACATCCTCTTTTATCTTCGAGATAAACTGACCTTCGGATTGAATGTATTCGCGGACATATGCGCGTAAATTGGCTTTGTCGGCAGTCGATTCGGCGATAATATCTGAAGCTCCAGCAAGAGCATCGGCGGCTGTCTTAACGCCTTGTTCTTCGTTGATATATTTAGCTGCTTCTAATTCTAGATCGATCGCGTTTGCAGTAGGATTATTTAGCGATCTGATTAACTCAGCTAGGGGTTCTAAACCTTTTTCTCTCGCAATCGTCGCTCTAGTTCTTCGCTTGGGTTTGTAGGGTAGATATAAGTCTTCTAATTCGGTTTTGAGCAAGCACTTCTCGATTTTAGCTTGAAGTTCTGGGGTGAGTTTATCTTGAGATAGAATCGAACTAATTATCGTCTCTTTCCGTGCGGCTAATTCTGTCAGATAAGCAAATCTTTCTTCCAATTCCCTCAACACGATCTCATTCATTTCATCAGTACGCTCTTTCCGATACCGCGCAATAAATGGAATAGTTGCTCCCTCACTAAATAGATCTAGAACGTTTTGAACGATGTTGGGATTTAAGTCTAATTCGGTAGCAATTTGAGCGCGGATATCTAGCATTTTGAAAGGGGAGAGGGGGGGAGGAGGAGAGGGGGAGAGGGGGAGAGGGAATTAAATCATCTCTGGCATCTAAATATATATATGGGAAATCGTTTATGTGATTAACATGTAGGGGTACCCTTCAATTATTGGTACTTACTTCCAGCAATCTTTGAGGTAAGATTTGAGTTAGATAAAAACTTTATCGATCTCTAGATTAAATCCTGGTAATAGTGGTGAAGTTAAAATATCTCCCGCGAGAAGAGTTGCGACTAATTGGAGTTGTGCATCACTACGACGATAGATTTCGAGAGTTTGAAATTGCCAATTCACAATCCAATATTCTTGCACACCATAACGAGAATATAATTTTCGTTTGACGCTTTTATCGCGCTGCTCATTTTGTTCGCCCGATGAGAGAACTTCTACCATCAGCTCTGGTGCAACGATAAAGTGCCCAGCTTCATCGATACCTTTATCTAGTTTGGCTTGACTTACCCAAACCACATCAGGAATTACTGCATCAGTAGGCGTAAAGATGACTCCAGGTACTTCAAAACTTCTGCCTAATCCAGTTTCCTCCGACCAATTTTCGAGTCTAACATGGATGCGGCTTGCAGCACTCTGATGACGAATATGGGGAGCGCGAGTCACGAATAGTTCTCCTGCGATGATTTCATGGCGATTCCAGCCGCCATCATCGGGCATAGCTTGGAGATCTGCGGTTGTCCAATAGATAGAGTTGGCGACCATCGGTTTCACTGGTGAGGCTTGTCTTCTAGTATATCGTAGAGTCAATGTTGGGGTTTAAGTCTAATTCGGTCGCAATTTGAGCGTGGATATCTAGCATTGGCGACAAGGGAAGAGGGCGAGATAGTTAATTGTAGGGGGAAATAGGCTTTAGGAAACTGAAGAATTCTGGGCAGAAATAATCAGATCGGCTGCTCGTTTTACGCCGCCAGATGTCTGAATTACCTGTTGCATTGCTGTAGCTCTTTCTTTGTAGCGCACATCACCGAGTACCTGAGAGATTGCTTGTTTGAGTACAGGTACATTCAACTGTTTTAATGATATCATTTCTCCGGCACCCGTCCGCACCAATCTGGTAGCTATCCCTGGTTGCTCGTTGGTAATCGGGATGACAACTAGTGGAACTCCCGCACTCAGACTGCCAATTACGGTATTCATGCCGCCGTGGGTAATAACTAAACTCGATCGATCTATCAACTGTGCATGAGGTGCATAAGCAACAACAATCGGTTTACCTGAAAGTTTGATTTCTGTCGGATCTTGTTGGGGATTGCCCAATGATATAACTAGGGGGAAGATTCCAGATTTTTCGCTGGGTAAGTACCAATTTCCAAGCATTCCTAGTTAGATATTCGAGTAAGTTGTTACCCGCTTGGTTTCGTACTTTTGCCCACCAAGTATTTTGATATGTCCAAGGTGTAAAAAATGGCGGTACTGATGGTTCGACATTAATTGGTAAAGCATTACAAATAGTCACAAATGGGATTTGGAGAAATTCGGCAATGGTGCCGCCAATTCGGGTAATTTGGTCAACTATCAATAAATCGATTCCTCTAGCTTTTATCGCCGCTGGAGCATCCGTACAGAGCATATTTGCCTCTTGCTGAATCCACTTAACTGTGAACTTTAATCCCTCCATGCTGCTCATCCCACCCAGTTCTTCATACATCTCATCGATTGCACCGAGGGGAAATACTTGCGCCCCAATTTCGCAAAACTCCAAGCCAGCAGCAGCTACTTTGATTTGGATATCTGGTACCCCAAATAATGTTACCCGATGTCCGCGCTGGATGAGTTCACGGCCGATCGTACACATAGGATTGAGATGACCGATCGCACTAGGAGATAAAATACCAAAATGACTCATAATCTATCGTTCAATGGGGTGAGTAAAACTTGTCAAAATTCTGCAACAATCGATAAAATACCACAACTTTAACATAATGCCCGCACCACCACCGCTCACCTATTTCAATAGTTTGTTGCTGTTTGCTACTGCTTTCATCGCTGGCGGATTGAATGCTGTAGCGGGTGGGGGGAGCTTTATCACTTTTCCGACGCTGATTTTTACGGGTGTATCGCCGATCGCTGCCAATGCTACTAATAATACTGCTTTATGGGTGGCTGGTTTGGCAAGTGTGGGGGCATATCGCCGCGATTTGGACGTGGAGCGGCGCACGATGTGGATCTTGAGTACAACTAGCCTGGTGGGTGGTTTGCTCGGCTCCTTGGCTCTGCTATACACCTCTGCGGATGTTTTTAAAAAGCTGATTCCCTATTTATTGCTTCTGGCAACTTGCGTATTTATCGGTGGGGAGTCGTTCAAAAAGTGGCTACAATCTTTTCGTCAGACATCTTCACCCAAACCACCACCATTAGTCTATCTCGTCATCGCTCAACTAGTAATATCGATTTATGGTGGTTTCTTTGGGGCGGGAATTGGGATTTTGATGTTGGCGACTTTGACTTTTTTCGATCTCAAAAATATTCATGCGATGAATGCGCTGAAGGCATTTCTGGCAACTTGTATCAATGGGATTGCGATCGTTCCGTTTCTATTTGCAGGTATTATTATTTGGCAACAGGCGATCTTGATGGCGGTGGGTGGGGCGATGGGTGGTTATGTTATTGCCAATTCTGCGCGGAGGGTTTCGCCACTTATTATTAGGCGGTTTGTGTCGATTGTTGCTGTGAGTATGACGGTTTATTTTTTTGTACGTGGTTAGTTAGAAGATCTCCACCAAATCCCCGACTTCTTCAACTCGACTTTGGACATCATTACTAGTAACTTACTGACTCAAGATCCATTTGAGAATACCGAGAATTTTTTGGACTGGCATCAATGAATAACTATTAGGATCGATCGTGATTCGATTTTCCTCTAATTTAAAAAATTGCCATAGTCTACCACTAGTTACACAACCATATATCGTTAAAATAGTTTGCTCTTGATTTTGATTATAAAGCTGTGCGGCTACCATTTCGGCGACACATTGCCCCCATCCACTTTCTATTTCTCCGCGTTTAGCTTCCACTAGCATTAAAACCGGAGCTTCAATCGAAAACCTATTGACAGATTTAGTGAATAAAAAATCACAAAATCCATTCAAGCCCCGCTCTTGGTCTACGTTAAACTCCTCACCGGAAAATAACTGCACTTGCCGATCCGTTAATTTTCTTGCTTGTGCTAGTACTGGAGTAACCAATAGTTCTGATTTTGCCTTCTCGCTTTTAGCAGCCTCTCCCAACTCAAAAAGGTATTCAAAAATAACCAGGAATTCTGGCTGTGGATCGATAGTAGGTAGAGATTGACAAAACCGCTCTTCTAGTAGATTTAATTCAAACTTATGAAGAACTATTTCTAGTGTAAAATTATTGTATGCCATTTTTTAATCTCAAATTAGTCTGACTCAGCAAGTTACTTACTAGTAGTCTCTGGCATAAATAAACCTACTATTTGGGAAAGTTGGGAGTGAGGATTAAATACTAGCCTTACTTATGCCGCTCAGTGGTAGTAGCTTATTTAATTATAACTCATTCAACCAATCGATATCGATTATTCGTACCCAGTTAAAGAACAAATTAAACTCATCCTCATCGATTGTATCCTCACCAGTTCCAACTAAATCCTCTGGCTCATCTTCCAGCTCACGTAAGAACTGTTATGGAAGTGCGAAATGTGGGTTTTAAGTTATTGATTTGTGACTGAATCGATTTATCTGCGGTAAGGATTTTATCGATAGTTTTATGCACTGGATCGTCGCCCAAGCAATCTTTCACTGCTTGGATTTTGCCACTCCGCAAGGCAAATAAGATACTTTGATATGGTAAATCTTTGATGGCTAGAGCAAAGTCTTTTTGCACGGGGATATCCTTGTATTTCTGCCAATTGCTTTCAATCTCCATGATGAGCGACAGGTAGCCTCTTTTGATATCTTGATATAGATCTGTCCATTCAGGAAAATAAACCAAGAATTCCTCCCCCTCATTCGCAATGATAATCTTCACCAAATTTAGCGAAGAGAACCCACCCATTAGATGCCCAATTGCGACATATTGAGGGGACTTGATTTTGACACGATTGAAATTGCTATCGCAAACAATATACCCTTCAGATTCGATCGGATTGAGTAAATTTGCCGCAGTTTGAATTTCGATCGCATTGGTAAAAGGATAAGTCTTAACTACTTCCCATCCATATTTATCCGCCCAAACTTCTGGATCTGATTCAGTCAGACTTTTAATATTTCTCACCCCATGTAACGTCAATCGATTTCGCTCTGGAATTGAGATAACCTGATTGTGCTTTGTCATCAGCTCAAACATATAACAATGCTCGATATCCGTCGGTAATTGATATCCAAGCTCCTCCCAAACATACCAAAATAGTTGAGCAAAATTCAGATCGCACCCGCGCATAGTTCCAGCTCCATCTGGAGTTCCACTCGATGATACCTGCCATTTATCATCATAATAATATAAAACCATCAACGAACCATCGAGCTTTTCATATACCTTTGCACTGCTCCAATCGATCGTTGCCGCCTTACCTTCGCCATAATTAAAAAACTTATCATAAGGGTACGATACGATCTCCCAATCCTTATTGCGATCGAATATAATGCCCCTACTCTGTCTCGCGACGATTTGCCCCATTGGTGAGTCCATCATCGAGTATTTCAAGCAGATTAAATTTGGGTACTGTTGATGAGGTACTGCATTAATATGGTAAGTTTTGACTAGATTTTCTAACCCGTTAGTGCGTAGATATTCTTGCAATTCCATACTTTATACTTAGATCGTATTTTACTAGTATTGTACACCGATTTACTATACATATAAATGGTTTGTGGGCAATGCCCACCCTACATCTATACTTTTATTTATTTTAGTGGAGAGGGCGGGTTTTGTTTAGCATTTACCTGTAAGATTGATGTTAACTAGCTAAACAAAGCCATCTACAGATCTGTGTACTCGATCGATACTATAGCTACTTAGCACTATATGTGACTTTAATTTCTTCAATGAGATCGTAGACTAAAGATTCGATTTTGATTGTTGTTTGTCCACGTTGCATTTCATCACCGATCGCACTGCCGAGATTTTCAGCTAGACGACGGCTGAGTCGGCTATTATCGGGGTCAGAAATCACTTTAGTTAGGGCAGTATATAAAGATGAAGAGACTTCCTTGACAACTCGATCGATCGCTTGAGCGGGCATTTCACCCACACCAGGGAGCATTCTGAGATTGCGATAAGCTGGAGATTCTAATAAGGCTTGATGGAATAAATGTTGGAAAATTGCTTCCAAGTCTGGCTGGATTTTAGGAATAACGCGATAGATGACTATCTCCAAAACAAGCTCAAATAAAGCTTCGACTTCGTTGATATTATTTAGATCTATATGCGGCTGTTTGAGATATCCCCCGAAAATTTTAGTAATTTCTCCTTGTTTGACTGCTTTTTGAGTTTGATGCAATACTTGAATTACCACAGCCTCAGTTAATTCATTAACAATTTGTCCGACAAATAAACGATTGAGTTCGGATTGAATCGATTCTAGATTGATTAGCTTTGCCTGATTTAGCCGAATCATCACAGGAATAATGCGAAGGAATTGAGCAAAGGGTAATAATAAAATCAGATCGTACCACCGCCAGATAATTGCTTGCTGCAAACTAACGTTGCGATTATGACGACAAATATAATAGACTCTAGCTAATAACTCAGTGGCAAAAATACCGATAAAAATAACATCCACTTCCCAAAAGCGATCGATAAAATTGCCCGAATCATCTAGCTTGCGATAGTAATTGGTGACAATGAGTGGTTCGATCTTCCGTTGATAGAAATCTAATTCTTTTTCCCAGCCTGCTTTACTTAAATATGCTTGACTCCAGAAAGTTGCAAATGCACCTTTTGCCGATTGATTGCGAACTCGATCGCGTACTTCATTCTTAATCTTTTCTAGACTACCAGTCTTCCCCGCCACTGCAAAGGGGTTGTTTTGCACCAGACTAATACTCAAACCATCTAACTCTTGCAACCAGCTCTGAGTCTGTGCAGAAGCCAATCCAGTCTGTTTGATGGTAACTTTAAGTTGTTTGACAGCATTCAAATAACGCTCGGTTTCTCGATGGGGTTGGATGCCTTTATATCGATCGTAAAAATGGGCAATTTCAGGAATATTTCTAAAGTAAAAATCCCGACAGGGAATATAAGTAAGATCGAACATTCCCGCCAAAAATCCAATCGATGCAATTAAAGCCATCAATCGCTCGAGCCAGAGATTTTTGGGAGTCGGCATTTGGGGTGGTAGGGTGGTAGGAGGGTGGTAGGGTGGTAGGGTGGTAGGGTAGGAGGGTGGTAGGGTGGTAGGGTGGTAGGGTAGGAGGGTGGTAGGGTGGTAGGGTAGGAGGGAATAATAGAGATGTTGAGTCGATCTAAAAATGGGATATGAGTAGAGAGTTGGTGAAAAGTTATCGAGATTTAGAGGTATATCAATGTGCATTTAGTGCAGCAATGAATATTTTTGAAGCCTCTAAAAGATTCCCTACTGAAGAACGTTATTCACTGACAGATCAAATGCGGAGATCTTCTCGATCGGTATGTGCTAATCTGGGAGAAGCATGGCGCAAACGCAGATATAAAGCTGCCTTTATCGCCAAGCTAATTGACTGTCAATCCGAAGCCACAGAGACTCAAATATGGATTGAGTTCGCAGTTAAATGTCAGTACCTAGATGTAGAAAATGGCAGAATACTATACAAGAAATACGATCGAGTAATAGGGCAACTAGTCACAATGGTAACAAACGCCTCCCATTGGATAGTCGAATAAACCATCACTACCCTACCACCCTCCTACCCTACCACCCTACCACCCTCCTACCCTACCACCCTCCTACCCTACCACCCTCCTACCCTCCTACCCTCCTACCCTACCACCTCCCTAATACTTCGCAATTCCCTCCTCTCTAGCCGACTTCTGCACCGCAGCAGAAACAGCAGTAACAACCCGCTTATCAAACACCGAAGGTACGATATATTCGCGGCTGAGTTCGTTGGGATTTACTAGTGATGCGATCGCTTTGGCAGCCTCTAGACACATATTTGTGGTAATCTGGTTGGCACGACAGTCGATCGCCCCACGAAAGACTCCAGGGAAAGCTAATACGTTATTAATCTGGTTGGGATAGTCGCTTCTTCCCGTCGCCATTACCGCCACATCATTGGTAATCAATTCTGGTTGAATTTCGGGGATGGGGTTCGCCATTGCGAAGACGATGGCATCTTTTGCCATCGATTTTACCATTGGGGGCGTAACTACCCCTGGTGCGCTGACACCCAGGAAGACATCCGCGCCTACCATTGCATCGGTGAGGGTACCAGTTTGAGTTACGGCAAATTCTTGTTTTTCAGGATTGAGATCCGCTCGATCGAGTGATATAATTCCTTTAGAGTCACATATACAGATATGATTGACACCAGCAGTCTTGAATAATTTGGCGATCGCAATTCCCGCCGCACCCGCACCATTGATAACGATTTTGACATCACTCAGGGACTTTTTGACGAGCTTGAGGGAATTTATGAGTGCAGCTAGGGTGACGATCGCGGTACCATGTTGATCGTCGTGGAAGACGGGAATATCTAATTCGGCTTTTAATCGCGCTTCAATTTCAAAGCAGCGAGGTGCAGCGATATCTTCCAAATTTATGCCGCCAAATACAGGCGCGAGATGTTTGACAGTTTTGATAATCTCTTCCGTATCCTGGGTATCCAAACAGATCGGAAAAGCATCAATCCCGGCAAACTCTTTGAATAGCATCGCTTTCCCTTCCATTACTGGCATGGAAGCCATCGCACCCAAGTTTCCCAAGCCCAATACAGCACTGCCATCAGAGACGATCGCCACAGTGTTACACTTAATAGTTAAAGCATAGACTTTTTCTGGATCTTCGGCAATTGCCATACAGACACGCCCGACACCAGGAGTATAAGCCATCGCCAAATCCGACTGACGGTTAAGACTTAGCTTACTTTCCATCCGAATTTTACCACCGCGATGGATTTCCATGGTGCGATCGAAAGTCCTCGTCAAGCGCACTTCAGGAATCGATTTTACCACCGCTACAATCTCATCGCCATGCTCGGTACTAGCAGCATCAACAGTCACATCGAGCTGGGATAGATTGCGAGTCTGCTCGGTAATATCGAGTGAGGTAATATTCCCACCAACTGATGCGATACTCTGAGCGACACTCGCCAGCATACCCGATCGATTGGGTACTTCCAAGTGCATGGAAATACTAAAGGAGGAAGTAGGATTCAGATTCACCATTTTACGTTCGATCGTCCACAACTAGCAAATCTTATTATAGTTGCTTGCGGCTAGTCTTTAGCCCCACTTGCCCCAACGACTCCTAAAACTTTAGATTTCTACCGTCTTTCAAACACGCAATAACTGAATGACTGCTGAGTCTCGAATGGCGTTTGGTGTGATTCTCGCTCGCTATGAACCAATCTAAAATTTTTGCCTAAAATAGCCAAAATATCGTCACAGTTATAGCGATTAATATCTAGATTACTACATTGTTCTGGGCCATCTGGGGCAAAGGTTGAAATTACCAAAATTCCACCAGGTTTTAGGGATTTTTCGACAAGATCTACATATTTTACTCGTTGGCGTAGCCTCTCGCCAGAGAATCGGCTGGTATTGTCAAAAAGTGAAATACTGCTCGATCGTGCCAAAGATCGTAAGTATTACTAGGCAATTGAACCTGAGTAATATCGGCTACAATCCATGATACTCGCTCGCTCAGACTACCAAGTCTTTGTTTGGCTGTATCGAGGGCGGATGCGGCAATATCTAGAATTGATATCGACTCATAGCCATCAGCCAACAGAAAGTCTACAAGAGTCGAAGCACCACCACCAACATCAATTATATTTGGATGCCTAGCTACAGGCATAAACCGATGAATAAGTTCTAGTGATTTTTCTGGTTTGGATTGAAACCAAGAAACTCTATCGCTCGATTTGGTAGAATAAACCTTATCCCAATGATTTTGCCGATCGAAGTCCATAGCTTTGTGGTGGATGATTGTTCAAACCCCAAACGTAAATTTAGTCTTCGTCCCAAGATTCAACTTCGATCAATTCACTGACTGGATCTTGGAGTGTGAACCCAAAATCTAATAATTCATTTTTCCAATGTTGCCACTTATCGCCATACAAGAACGCGATTTTCCAAATACCATCGCTCGGACGGAGAATCTTGGATTCTACCAAAGATTCAACCTGACGTTGCATTTTCACCATTGGGTGAAGCACTTGCTGAGTCATAGATAAAGATTTAATTGTTTTAATGCTTAATTCAGATTGGCTTCCCCTCCAACACTCTTGCTAATTTAGTAATGCGATGAGCTGGGGAAGTTCACTTCTATGGTTGTACCGCAAAAAGGTATACTTTGTCAAACTTTTTTCGATCGATCTTGTGAAAAATCAGAAATTGGGTGTTTCCCGCCACAAGTTGAGGTTAATGAATGCTCAGGGATAGCCAAGAAATTGCGACTCCCAACACCGAGCCAGCTATAACTTGTACGGGTGTATGACCTAACAATTCTTTGAGTTTTTCCTCATTAAATTTATGGTCGTCTGAAAATAGTTCTTCGACCATTTGATTGAGAATGCGTGCTTGCTTGCCTGCGGCTTGTCGGACTCCAGCAGCATCATACATGACGATAATCGCAAAAATGGTCGCGATCGCAAATTCAGCACTCTTCCAGCCCAAATTTTCGCCGACTCCAGTAGCGAGTGCCGTCACCAAGGCAGAGTGAGCACTAGGCATCCCACCAGATGTGGTCAATACTTTGACGCTAATTTTACCATTTTGGACGACATCGATAATCAATTTGATCGCTTGAGCGATCAGACAAGCCGCATTTGCTACCTGTAAGTTTCGGTTGTCCAGAATTTGACTGATATCGTTGAGTGGGTTTGCCTGATTAACCACGGGGGGGGAGGGGGG
>JANOPX010000116.1:0-6370 GCA_031422115.1 Chamaesiphon sp. VAR_4_metabat_408
AAAGACAATTCCCGTCAATGTTCCATCAGAATACAGAGATATTGTTTTACCAAAGCTTCGACAAGCCCAACAATCGATGGCTAGTGCTCAAAGTTCTGCTCGAAATGGAGATAATGCTCAAGTTGCTACAGCGGTATCTATCGCCATCAGTTGTATGGGTGAGGCGGCTGCATCTGCCAGATCAGATGCTGGTTCGGTGCAGGCAATTGCTACAGCTATGACGAAAGCCAATGAGGTTCTAACCATAGCTAAAGGTAAAAGCTAATTCAACACTCACCTCTGCCGATTTAGGAGAACCCCAGAATTGAGTCGAAACAACTTTATACTCTAGAAGATAGATTTTTGAGTTTAGCATGAGGAGTTATTGGTGAAACGTAAACAGTTTTTGCAAACCGCGATTGCCGGAGTAGCTACCGGAAACGCTCTAACGGCTTGTCGAGCTAGGGGTAAAGGACAACAATCCGCCGCTACAGGCAATCTGCCGAGTCTCGAATGGCAAATGGCCACGAGTTGGCCGATCTCGCTCGACACGATTTTTGGTGGTGCGAAAATTTTTAGCGATCGAGTTGCCGCATTGACCGATGGAAGATTTAAGATCGTCCCGCGCTCTGCTGGCGAGTTAGCACCACCATTAGAAGTGTTGAGTGTCGTCTCGCAAGGTGCTGTGCCCTGTGGTCACACTGCTGGCTACTATTACATCGGCAAAACCCCCGCTACGGCTTTTGGTACGTCGTTGCCATTCGGACTCAATGCCCAGCAGCAAAATGCTTGGCTGTATGAGGGTGGGGGTTTGAAGCTGCTCCAAGCACTCTATGCCAAAAAATTCGGCGTGATTCAGTTTCCCTGTGGGAATACTGGCGTACAAATGGGCGGCTGGTTTCGCAAGGAAATCGCCACCGTCAACGACCTCAAGGGCTTGAAAATCAGGATTCCTGGTTTGGGCGGGCAGGTGATGAGCAAACTCGGTGCGACGGTGCAGACTTTACCAGGTGGCGAGATTTTTCAGGCATTACAGACAGGTGCGATCGATGCCGCCGAATGGGTGGGGCCATATGATGATGAAAAGCTCGGACTCCAGAAGGTGGCAAATTATTATTATTATCCTGGCTGGTGGGAACCTGGCCCCACACTGGAACTTCAGATTAATTTGCGCGCGTGGCAGCAGCTACCCGTGGCTTATCAGGAAGCGATTCGGAGTGCCGCCTATGAAGCTAATGCCAATATGCTCGCCAAGTACGATACCTTAAACAATCAAGCTTTGGAGCGGTTGGTAAAAAGTGGGGTGAAACTGCGCGCCTATAGTGACGATATTCTCGCCGCCGCCGAGCGCGCATCGTTCGAGCTATACGCTGAATTTTCGGCTAAAGATGCCGATTTCAAGCAGATTTTTGATGTGTGGAAACCATTTCGCGATCGCGTGTATGCTTGGCACAATATCAATGAAGGCGGATTCGTGCGGCACAGTTATCGCAAGTTAGCGAGATAGGGATTGGAAGAGGGAGAGTGGGGGAGAGGGGGGTAAGTTATTAGTGAAATGCGGAGATCTCACCCACCCCACCCTACGGGCACCCCTCCTAGCTACGGTGTATACACAAGTTTTGTTTGAGTTGCTGCGTAGTCCTTTTACCCCACCCCAGCCCTCCCCTTGCCAAGGGGAGGGAGCAAAGCCCCCCCTTGCCAAGGGGGGGTTGGGGGGGGTAAATCAACCTAAAACTGAACTCTAGCTGACTTGTGTATACACGGTAGCCTCCCAGGAGGGGAATTTAATAGCCATTAGCCCCTATCCCCTATTCCCTATCCCCTAAAGCGGTTTTGCCGCCAAATCTACCAACCATCTGACCGTTTGAGGAAATGCCATCACGATGAGTAATACAGCAAATTGCAATGCCATAAATGGAATCGCACTGCGATGGATATCGATCGTCTTGAGTTCTCTGGGTGCCACACTCTGCAAGTAAAAGAGTGAAAATCCCACTGGTGGTGAAATAAAGGCAGTTTGGAGATTGACAGCCATTACCACGCCAAACCACACCATATCGATGCCCAGCTTCTGGGCGGCTGGCACTAGCAGCGGCATGGCGATGAAACAAATTTCCATGAACTCTAAAAATACCCCCAGCAAAAAGATGACGATATTGCTGACAATTAGAAAGGCAATTTTACCCCCTGGTAACTGCAACAACAAATCGGTAATCAAAACCTTGCCACCCAAAGCATCGAATACCAAACTAAAGAACGACGAGCAAAATAGAATCATCAGCACCACCGTCGAGACTACCGCAGTGGCATGAGCCGCATCTGTCAGTAACTTGAGGTTTAGTCTGCCATTAAGCGCGGCGAGTCCGCAAGCACCGACAGCACCAATTGCCCCTGCTTCCGTCGGCGTAGCCAACCCAAAGAAAATACTCCCCAAAATCGCGAGAATTAACAATACAGGCGGTACTACTGCCTTCACAACTTTAATTGCCAAGTTCATTCCACCGATCTGCCGTGCTGCTAATGGGAGTGCGGGAGCTATTTCCGGCTTGAGATAGGCGATGACGATGACATAAATCAAATAAGAACCAGACAACATCAGCCCTGGAATCAATGCACCCAAAAACAGATCGCCCACCGACACACCGATCTGATCGCTGAGTACCAACAATACCAGACTGGGTGGAATCAACTGTGCCAGTGTCCCCGATGCGACGATTACCCCTGCTGCCAAGCGTTTGTCATAGCCATAGCGGAGCATGATCGGTAGCGACAGCATCCCCATGACGATTACTGTTGCGGCGACTACGCCCGTTGTTGCTGCCAATAGCGTTCCCACCAAAATTACGGCGAGTGCCACCCCACCCCGCAGCGCACCTAAAACGATCGCGACGGTTTCTAATAACTCTTCTGCCAGCCCCGATTTCTCCAGCACTGCACCGAGGAAAACGAAGAAGGGAATCGCTAGCAGCGTAAAATTCGACATCGTGCCGAACCAGTTATTTGAGAGCAGAAATAACCGATCGAGATCGAACGCACCTACCAGCCAGCCGATCCCCCCAAATACCAATGCCGTCCCCGCAAACGAAAACGACACGGGATAGCCGCTCATCAAAATGATAAAGAAACCCGCGAACATCGCGATCGCCAACCACTCAAACCCCATACTTTTCCCCCTATTCCAATGGCAAATTTTCTTCGTCTGGCGTGAGAATTTCGGCTGCTGTCGCATATCCCTTCAAAATTGCCAGATATTTAATCGCCTGAGATACTGCCTGAGCAAATAAAGTCACAAAAGCGAACAGGATCGTCGTCTTAATCGGCGCGCGCGGCAGTCCATTGGCATCCGGCGACAGTTCCCAATTTCCCCAAGTCCCATCTGGCAAATAGCCCCAGGAATCCAGCACCGGATTGATCGTCACGCACCAACCCAAGATACAAAAGGGAATCAGGAATGCTAATGTTCCCACTAAGTCTACCAGTGCACGCTGTCGCTCTGTCCAATTAGCATACAAGAAATCGACGCGGACATTTTCCCCATGTTTTAAGATGTAGGCAAACCCACAGAAAAACATCATCGAAAACAGATACCATTGCAGCTCGATGAGGGCATTGGACGAGAGTTGCAGGCCGATCGATCGACCGACAAACCGGGCGATCACATTATAAAATCCGACGGCGATCGTCATGAGTACCAGCCACGTACTCCAACTACCGATCGTCTCTGTCAGTCGATCGATTCGCCCCGATAGTATTAACAAGAATCGAATGTAAACTGGGTCGATCGAGTTTCGCACTTGCTTATCAATCTATTATTACCCTTCAATTATAGAGGTCGAGCCGACAGTTCATCACCTCTTCTATTGCTCCCAGAATCTCAACTGGATATCGTAATATTCATTGTCGATCGAGCCAACTTAGTGACAACTTCGATCGCTTCTTAACTTGTCACTAATGGTCTAGAAGGGTTATAACTGTAAAGCCATGCTTCAAAGTTATCCTGGTTCATCTGGGATGGGTTCATCATTTTAGTGAAGGTAGTTTCATCCGATTGATAAGAGTTACGACCCGCATTGGCACTGCGATCGTAAATGACTTCTGTACGAGGAATGCGACTGGTCTCATAGGCTTGAAGTGCAGTTTCGATATCCGGTGCATTAGACAGACACTCCGCCAGTTCGTAGGCATCCTCAAATGCCATATTTGCCCCTTGTCCGAGCGAGGGTATGACGGGATGAGCCGCATCCCCCATCAGCGTCACTCTACCGTTGCTCCAGTGGTCTATTGGCAGTCGATCGCGAATGGGTCGCTCGATAATATCCGCTTCAGGCGTTGCCGCGATAATTGCCTCTACAGGCTCTGCCCACCCGGAAAATAGCTCTAGAACCCGCTCCTTAGCATCGAGATGTCGGCGAGAAAGAGCATTAAGACTATTTAGACCATTTGGAGTCAACATCAGACCTGCGCCAATGGGACGTAAAACTTGCGCTCGTTCGTAAACTTGCACGTTGAAGCCTTTCTTGAGCAAAGCATTTGCGGTTGCCAAACCGCAAATTCCGCTGCCGATAATTGCGATATTCATAGGATTATTTCTCTCGCTCCAGTTTCTCAAAATTTGCTAAAATTCTGTCCTAAGTATTGCTATTAACTAAATTCAGACCTAAGAATGACTGACTTATAACTGACTTTGCCGCGACCGATAGAATTCATAACTTTTGATTTATTATTGGTTTGTGGTCGCGTTGGGGTGATACGGCACTAACTAAGATCGGAGGAGGGGATTTCACCCGAATGACTGGTCAATTTTTTGCCATAAGCAATGACAGCAAATCCAGTAAGATACATAAATAAGCTATAAATAGCCGCTGGAATTGCCATTTCAGCATCTTTTAGTATTCCAGCAGTAATCGCAATCGCTAGAGTCCCATTTTGAATGCCTACTTCGATCGCGATACAGATTTGCTGGGCAATGTTGAGATTGAGCAGTTTACTAATCACATATCCGGCTACCATACCGAGGATATTTAGTAACATTACGCCAGTGCCAGCTTGGACGATAAAACCAGGTAATCGACTCCATTCTTTGGCAACTAGAAGGATGATAATTAATACTAAAAATCCCACCGCCAATTTGTTGGTAACTTTCTCTAATCGTCGGGCAATTTCGGGAAATTGATGCTGTATATACATCCCTAGAGCGATCGGAATAACTGTAATTAAAAAGATTTGTCCCATCGTCATCCCAATCGGTAAAGAGACGATCGCACTCGTGCCGAGCAAAGAATTCACCGCCAGACTGGTAAATATGGGAATTGTAAAGATCGTAATAATGCTGCTAAACACCGTCAGCGTGACCGCCAATGCCACATCCCCACCAGCCAAATAGGTAATCATATTTGATGATGCACCGCATGGACACAGCGCGAGCACGATTAATCCTACCGCGATCGCAGGTGGCATGGGGATAATTTTGACGATCGCTAAAGCAATAACTGGTAAGATAACTAACTGACCGATTAATCCGATCGTTACAGCTTTTGGATATTTAAAAATCCGTAAAAAATCATCACTTTTAAGTGATAGTCCCAGCCCCAACATAATTAATGCTAAGGCGACGGGTAAAACTAGCGTTGTGAGAATACTTTCTTGCATTTGGTTTGGCGCGCTCCCATAGAGAGATGATTAGAAACTAAGGTAGGAAGCGGAGCAATCTGTACTCCGTGCCGACAGCCTATCTTGTGCTGCTTTTTAACTGAATGGATGTAAATAAATAAATACCGTCGCTGGAGGTAATTATTACGCCCAAACATCTGTGGGTGAATTCGCGCTAGGAAGTCGGCTGCAAGGTTGCAGAAATTAACTCTATGAACGTACCTGTACGATCGTAGTGAGCTGCAAGATGCTGCAACTGATGCTCTGCTGTTCGATAACCTGCTGCAAGCTGAATTGGTTGATTAGGATTGATGCTCTTAGAAACCTGTACAATCGTGTTGCCAGGAAGACAAATTATTTGGCGATCGTCAATGGTTCGATCGAAAGATACTCGAACATCTTCTTCAGGTGAAATGCTCAAGTCAGGAGTCATGGAGCGTTTCTTTCCAATCCAATTTCCTAAAATTTCCGATCGCTCTTCACTGAGCAATTCATCAGCGAAACAGCCTCGGTGTTCTCGAATGTGTGTAATTCGATCGAGCTGACCGTTTTCTCCATAGACAATTGCAACACTCATTCGCCATTCGTGATTTCTAAAGAAAAGTTCTAAACCGCAGGCGTTTCCGAGGATGAGTTTGTGTGACAGCCAAGCCGATCCACCATCTGCTCCATACGACAACGTTCGCATTGAGGATATAGCAGGATGACTCATTCCACTCGGCTGATTCCAAGTATCTCGATC
>JANOPX010000117.1:0-3626 GCA_031422115.1 Chamaesiphon sp. VAR_4_metabat_408
GGGATGGTTGGCGATTGGCGTTTTTCCCTTTACCTATTTAGGCAGTCAACTGGCTCTACATTTACCTACTCTAATTTTGACTCGTCTTTATAGTCTATTTTTAATTGCATTAGCACTATATTTTGGCTATGTAGAAATCGCGATGCTGCTATAAATAATCCCAGCAGTGCTGCTGCATAGGCTAACGTGGTATCTGTATACCTAATCTTTTGAGGATAGTCAATTGGGTTATTGCCAAGCCAAATCGTTTCTTGAGTATTCATGCTACTTCTAGCCACTATTCCAAATCAAAAAATTAACTTGCGTCTTAACTGGTGGATCTTGCGTGGTGTAAATTAAATAAAAGTTGAACAGTGGAGATCACTGCCAACCCTACTTCTACTTAAATAAAAACTCTTTACAAATGAACAAACACATATTATTTATTCAAGGTGCTGGTGATGTTGGTTATGAAGGAGATTTAAAATTAGTTGATTCTTTACGAAAAGCTTTGGGAACTGCTTACAAAGTACATTATCCTGAGATGCTTACCGATGAAGTACCGTTTTTTGGAGCGGGATGGCCAAAGCAAATAGGCGAAGAGATTTCTTCTGTTAAAGGTGCAGTTATTTTGGCAGGTCATTCTCTTGGAGCTTCCATGTTGTTAAAATATCTTTCTGAAAAGAGAACTACAACAAATATTACAGGAATTTTTCTGATTGCACCCCCATTTTGGAGTGGTAACGAAGATTGGGTGCAGCCTCTAAAACTGCAAGAAGATTTTTCTGATAAACTGCCGAAAGACATCCCAACTTTTTCTATCAATCCAAGGATGATGATGTAGTTCCATTTAATCACTTCACATTGTATAAGGAAAATATTCCCTGGGCAATTTTTCGTGAAATGACTCATGGAGGCCACCAACTTAATAATGATTTAACCCAAGTCGCCAACGATATCAAGTCATTAGAAAAATTAAAGCATATGCAATAAAAAAGAAAGGTAGGAGTATTGACATTAAAATGGTAGGTGCTTTTTTTGGCAATTATTTTGGCAGTTTTATAGATAGATTTGGCATTCAATGGATGGTGAATGTTGCAGGAAAGAAACGTAGGGTGGGCAATGCCCACAGACCATATGTGGTCGAAGGAATAAGAACTTAAACTGTTTTATAAAGGTTCCCTACGGTACGCTGCGCGTTTCCGAGAGCCTCAATAACCATTTGATGAATTTACAATACAAAGCTACTAATTAGATTCTAATCTACAATTGTGAGAATCTTGTGAGGAAAATAATATATTTCAATTATCACTTTGCAAAATGTATTTATCTTAATATTTTAATTAGCTTTTGTTAAATTTATTGGAGTTTCATACGCTATGATTAATTAAGTTTTTTCGATAAATCAATCTATGATTTGACAGAGGTTGATTTTAATTTTTCTAGCAAAATATCAGTCAATAGACATAGATTCAAAAGGCACCTTTTACTCACATTCTCCTAACTCCGACACTTATGGCAGAATTCATCAACAGAGGATTTGGCCGCAAGCGTGAATCCTCACGCAGCGAACGGATTCCCCCTGGGCAATACGAGACCCCTGATTTTCCAGTGCTGACCGCAGGCCCCACGCCTCGCATTCCGCTCTCAGATTGGACATTTGCCCTGGATGGATTAGTGGAGTCCCCCATCCAGTGGACGTGGGAACAGTTCAATGCGTTACCGCACCAATCGTTTCGACAGGATATTCACTGTGTCACCAAGTGGTCGAAACTGGATACTAATTGGGAAGGGGTCAGTATCGACACGCTGCTAGAACACGTTACGCTTCAGCCCGAAGCCCAGTATGTGATGGCATATTCCCACGGCAATTACACCACCAACATCCCATTGGCAGACCTGCGCGACGACCAAGCCTTCGTCGGAATGCGCTTCGAGGGGCAGCCATTGGCACCCGAACATGGCGGCCCTGCACGATTGGTAGTGCCGCACCTGTATTTTTGGAAAAGTGCCAAGTGGATTAAAGGTCTACGCTTCATGGCGACCGATGAGCCAGGATTCTGGGAAGAAAATGGTTACAGCATGTACGGCGACCCCTGGCAAGAACAACGGTATCGATCGGACGACTAGCCCCCTCCTCTCACCTTATGGAAAAGTTTCAGTGGCAGATTGCCCGTGTGAAAAACATCGTCCAAGAGACACCCCGCGTCAAGACATTTACGCTGCAACTGCCTCAATGGCAGCCACACCTACCCGGACAGCACTATGACATCCGGTTGACGGCGGAAGATGGCTATCAGGCGCAGCGCAGCTATTCGATCGCGTCCCCGCCAGCACAAATTGGCGAAATCGCCTTGACGGTGGAGTCGATCGAAGATGGGGAAGTATCAACTTATCTGCATGAAGGCGTGGCGATGGGGGACTCAGTGGAATTACGCGGCCCCATCGGCGGGTATTTTGTCTGGGGGCAGGAACTAGTGAACCTCCCGCTGCTACTCGTGGCTGGGGGATCGGGCATCGTGCCGTTGATGTCTATGCTGCGGCATCGTGCCGCCATCGGTGCGACCAATCCCACGGCTTTGCTGTTCAGTGTCCGATCGGCGGTGGAAGTCATATACCATCACGAGTTGGAGCAACTCGCCCAGCAGCAGATCGCTCCTTTAGACCTACACTTGACATTCACTCGACAGCCACCGCCTGACTGGACTGGGTATCGGCGGCGGATTGACAAAGCCATGCTGACGGATGTATCGAGCCACTTTGCAGCGCATCCCCAGTGCTTTATCTGTGGCCCGACCCAACTGGTGGAGGAGGTTGCCAACACCCTGGTCGATCTCGGTCTGCCTTCTGACATCATTCGGACAGAGCGGTTTGGCCCCGCATCATGACAAACCTACCCCACCAGTCTAAGTCTTCATCTCGTTGGCGGTAGCGGAGCGTTTGCCCTGCAATAGCCTCTCATGAGAGAGAATCGTCAGATTCGGCAATCCCTCTAACTTCTCTAACGGTTGCACCCCCTCCATTTGGGACGCATATACAGTCAAACCATTGGGAATACACTCGATCTCCACAGGCGTGGTGCCAATTACCTCCCCATCAACCACCACCTGCTGCGGCGGATTGGTCGTCACCTTGAACCACTTCGATCGCAAGAACCCGACATCATCGCGCCCAGATGCCTCACCCAGCATGGTCGAACTGAGCAAATCGAAAGCAATCTCGATTGCGATTAGGGGCGTTGCGGGTGCCACGATCGTCAGATCTAGCATTCCATCGTCAAAGACTACTTGGGAACCTCCTTGAGCCAAAATTGATGTCGCTGGAGCCGCATTTGCAATGGTAATCGCGGCGGCGGAAACTGTGATGATTTTATCCTCCAGCTCGATTTCGACTTCAAACTGCTGGAGGTTATGCAGTTGCTGGATGCCCGCGAAGACGTAGGCTAGCATCCCCAGCCGATTTTTAGCATCGCGGTCGGCCAAATTTACCGTCTCAGCTTCAAACCCAATGCCTGCTAGCAGCACCATCGGCAAGCCATTACAGGTCGCCATATCGACAACTTTGGTATCGCCCGCCAAAATCGCCGCGCAAGCTTCAGGAATCGTGGTCGGTAGATCGAGGGCATTGGCAAAGGCGTTGGCAGTACC
>JANOPX010000118.1:0-1745 GCA_031422115.1 Chamaesiphon sp. VAR_4_metabat_408
AGTGCCTGCAAACTACCAAAGATCCACAACCCTTTAAAAATACTCATCCGAGTCAGAATCACCCCACCGAGTAAGGCTCCAACGATCGCCGCAATCATTCCCATAAAACCATTGATATCCCCAATTTCTACTTGGGTAAAGCAAGAAGCCTTCAGAAAAGGAATCGACATGGCACCCATCATCGCATCACTAATCTTGTACGAGACAATAAATAGCAACACTGATAAACCATAAGTCAGCCCCCGTCTCTGAAAAAAGTCGGCAAATGGTAAGAAGACTGCATCGGCGAGTGTTTCTGGGGCTTTTGCCTTGGTACCAGGTGCAATTAAGGTGAGTAATAAACTCACCAGCATAAATCCAGCCATAACTAGATAAACTGGCTGCCAAGACTGAAAGACGTTGGCAAATAATTTAGATGCTCCAGCAAAGGCGACAATCAGTGCGACTCGATAACCAGTGGTAAAAATACTCGCACCAATTGGTAGCTCTGCTTCAGTTAGTACTTCTGTCCGATAAGCATCGGCAACAATATCTAGGGATGCACCCAGAAAAGCAATGATAACTGAATTGATCGCTAGTAAATCTAAATTCTTGGCGGGATCTTGTAAAGCCATTGCCCCGATCGACAACACCAGCAATGATTGAATAATTAATAGCCATCCTTTTCGTCTACCCAAAAAAGGTGGGGCATATCGATCGAGCAATGGCGACCATAGATATTTAAAAGCATAGGGGAAGCCAACCAGACTACCATACCAACCGATTTTTGTCAGATCTGTTCCGGCATCGGACATCCAGGATTGCAGGGTTTTGAGCACCAGTAAAATTGGTAGTCCAGACGAAAAGCCGATAAATAGCAAAGCTGCCATTTTTCGGCTTTGAAACACTTGCAGTAATGATTTCATTGTAGGTACCCAACTCTCCAATTAGGAGCAGCTCCGCTAACGAATTTCGATCTCTCATCATTACATAAATAGTGCTAATTCGTTGTTTTCCTTTTTCTCAGCCCGCAGTCTCAGCCTCAATAAAATTATTCTCACTATCCATCGTCACTAAAATACAGTGTCCCCAGAACAAATCGCCATCGTTATGGTAGAAAGATACTTTGCCATTAGGATCGATCGATAAGGATTCAAGACTCATCCGCTGCTCGAATTGGACTGATGTTAATGGCTCTTCGTCCTCATCGTCCACCCACGCCTCGTTCTTGATTTCTAATAAGCTTTGCGCCGCGTACTCTTTGGCTAACTTGGCATACTTTCCTAATTCCCCTACAAAATTGCTAGCCCTTTCAATTGCAGGTGCCACTTTCCCTGCTTCATCCATCAACAGTTGAATGGCAATATTCGACTCTTGAAGGCCAATCCTGCCCTCATACCAGTCATGTGTACTCTCATAGCGCAATGTTCCTAATTCTGGGTGTTCGATATTTGGATATTTCATAGGTTCAATTCTTTAGTAAAAGTATACCCAGCAGCGATCGCACACAAATACATAACAAAACCTGATGAAAGTCATCAGCTTAACAAAAGTGAGAAAGGTTTACAAACGTTAACAGTCAAGTTATTGTAGATACATACCCAAATAAATACCGTTTCGCAAGAAACAACCAGCAATTATAAAACCATGACCACAACCTTACAACGCACCCAAGAAGCGAACGTCTGGGATCGCTTCTGTAGTTGGATCACCTCCACTGAGAACCGCATTTACGTCGGTTGGTTCGGAGTCCTAATGATTCCTAC
>JANOPX010000119.1:0-5399 GCA_031422115.1 Chamaesiphon sp. VAR_4_metabat_408
CCAAAAATAATCCCATCACGGGAATTGCCCCAACTGGCTTCCCGACTGAGGGTGACATTCAATCCATATTTACGGAAGAAGCCTTTTTCCCAAGCGACAGCGAACGGAGCGCAATCATTTACAGGCACATAGCCCACCGTCAGGTTGGGCTTCTCTAGGCTGGCAGAGTCGATAATTGGCTGCACCGCGCGGGCGGCTGCGGGCAACCCTGCCAGATGGCGCGATTGTTGACTACAACTAGAAAATGCGATCGCGGAAGTGGCTGCACCCATCCCTTGCAGCAAAGCTCGCCTCGTCCACAGTGTATTCATAGAGTCTCCAGTTAAGAACGTGTAGGACGGCGGGTGACGATCGTTTGCAAGGTAGCAAGAGCATAATCCAAAATCAGCCCCGTCAACCCAATTACAAATATCGCTAAAAATACCGCACTCACATTTAAGCGATTCCACTCATCCCAGACAAAAAAGCCAATCCCAACGCCCCCCGTGAGCATTTCCACTGCCACAATTACCAACCAAGCAATTCCCATACTGATGCGTAATCCGGTGAAGATGTAGGGCAAACTGGCAGGTAGGATCACCTTGATGAGTTGTTTCCACGGGGGCATTTCTAAGACTTGTGCTACCTCTAAATACTCTTTGGGAACGTTGCGGACACCTTCTGCCGTATTGATGATGGTAGACCAGAGTGAGGTAATAAAAATCACGAAAATGGCTGAAGGTTCCGCCGCATTAAAAATCGCTAGGGCGATGGGCAACCACACCAGGGGAGAAACTGGCTTGAAGACTTGAATCAGGGGATTTAAAGCGAGCCAAGCATAACGCGATAGTCCAATCCAGATCCCAACTGGAATGGCTACTACCGCCCCTAGCAGAAAACCAATACAAACTCGGCGCAAACTAGCCAATAGCAACCATCCCAGCCCAATATCCCCTGGGCCGCGATAGCTGAACGGATGCAAAATAGAATCTAAATTCTTGAAGAGTGCCTCTGGCGGCGTGGGCATCATTTCCCGCCGGAATAGGGCAATCAGCCACCAAACCGCGATCGCCCCTACAAACCCAGCGATCGGCAGTAAGATATTGGCTCTAAATAAGCCCCGAAAACGCTTCACGATCGAAGCATTGGTACGCGAAACTAGACTCATCAAAATCATTTAGCGGTAGCACCTTGGTTCAAATTAGACCTGATAACACCTAAATTGTCGGTGCCCAAATCTAGGCGCAATCTAAATATTTATTATACGAAAACTTTCCACCTATTCCCTGGAAAATGGGGTGATATCCGCCAAAAGTATCGGCACAAAGCCTGATGCTTCATCGAGACTTTCTGAATATCATTCCAAATTAGCACAGGTAGCCAGAAAGTTTCTGGAGATCGTCACAAATCAGGATATTATTTAAAAATTAAATTGGCAAGCATATAGCAAGAGTTGTTAATAAAATTACGATCGCATCATGCCCTGCAACGATCGAACCCTTGCATAACACCAGCGGCAATTAAACTGTGACGATCGACGACGAGCCAATTCCCCCTCCCGACTCCATCCCCAACTCGTTATCATCAGCTTCTAATATCCGTTTAGCGCGATCGTGAGGATAGTAGCCATTGCTAAAATGCAACCAGCAGTTAGACTTTGAATCGCCTCGATCGATATAGAATCGATCGAGGCGATTGCATTTGGCAATTCCTGGTAGATTGTACGGATCGAACTGGATCTCTGCTGGTGCTTCTGCTTTAGTTGTCGTGCCGATCTCCTGGTGTGTGCTGAGTGAACTATCGACCACAATCTACTATAACGATCGCAATTCGATCGGCGCGAGATTGTTACAACGAAATTAAAATCGATCGAATAGAAAAAAGGGCGATTACCTATGGTAGGTAATGCCCTTTTTTCTATTCTATTTCAGTGCTGAAATTTTACTGACATTTGTGAATTCTTTCTGGAATATATTGGTTGCACGATCCGTTCTTGTTATACACGATACATGTATTTGTTGTGGTTTCATACCCATCTCGCTGCACAGTAGAGAGTTTTGTATCAAAATTTATCAAGAATTCACCCGTGTCAACAACAGTATCACGATTTTTGATTATGTACTCAAACTTATTTTCACCAGATTTTACTGCTAAATGTCTATTACTATTAGAGTTGCCAAATCTAACATTAAATCCTTCAGAAAGATCTCCATTATAATATTCTCGATCGGTATAAGGTTTCTCATTGCCAGAAAACCCAAAGCTGATATTGCGAATAATCACTCGTAAATTGTCAGCAGGCTTTGTAGTTCTGGAGAAGAATTTTGCATCACCTTCAGGAGCATCAAGTGCAGCACATCGCCCGACAAAATTTGTCCCAACTAAAAATATTGTATCCTGGGCTTCATCTGAAGCGGGAAGATTTTTATTCTCAAATAACAACCCAATTTCGCGATCTTTTAGAGCTACTATCTTGGGTTTAAGCTGAGGTGTAACTACCTTGCCATCGATCTTTTGATTGTCAAAGAGGAATAATTTAATATTGGTTAAACTAGCTAATGGATTTGGATCGGCAATCTGATTTTCTCTGAGATTGAGAGTTTTTAAATTTGTCAGAGTTGCTAAAGAATTTATATTAGTAATCTCATTTTTATCGAGTTCAAGTGATATCAAATTTATCAGACTTGCTAATGGCTGAAGATCGATGATTTCATTTCGATCGAGATCGAGAGATGTCAAATTTGTCAGACTTGCTAGGGGCTTTAGATTGACAATCTGATTCTGTTCGAGATTGAGGGATGTCAGATTTGTCAAACTTGACAGGGGCTTCAGATTGATAATCTGATTCTCTCTAAGATTGAGGATTTTCAAATTCGTCAGGCTTGCTAATGGATTGAGATCGACAATCTCATTTTTATCGAGATCGAGGGATGTCAAATTTGTCAAACTGGATAGGGGCTTCAGATTGACGATTCCTTTATTTATAAGAGTAAGTTTATCTAGATTCTTTAGTTTAGAGTTTGCCAATTTACAGTTTTTTGTTTGAGCTACTTCTAACAATGCTCCAATTGTTTTTTTAGCTGATAACTCTTCAATTCGATCTTTAATGCTTGCGCCTACAGATTCTTTTTTCTGACACCAGTCAAGAAAGCTTTTTTGGTTCGCTTCCTGTGCTGAAACTGCTGCTACTGTTAGGAATTGGAACAATAACACCGATACGCTGAACATTCCAAAAAAGTTTCTCATATCTTTATGTAAAATATCGATCGACTTTATCCTAAGCGAGCCTTCAACAATCTCAAATAAAAAACATCACATTTAATGAGTAATCCGAAGAAATAAAATGTAAGGTTAATACTAGTTTAAAATTAGGATAAACCCAATTATTAATTGGGTTGTTGGGATGACGATCCGATTATGTATGCTATTCTACATTCGATCGAGTACGGAGATACCGAGCAAATCTAGTCCCAATCGGAGAGTTTTGGCTGTTAAATCACACAAGATTAAACGAGATGTTCGTAGCGGCTCTTCTGAATGCAAGACATTGTGCTTGTCATAAAATTGATTGAATTTTTGGCTGAGTTCAAATAGATATTGACACAGGCGATTTGGTAATAAGTTTCGTTCGACTTCAGCAATTATCGAGTCTAATTCGAGTAGATGTTTGGCGAGGGTGAGTTCTAGTTCTTCGGTGAGGATAATTTGAGCATTATCGTCGAGCTGCTCGAAATTGATGCCACCTCTGCGACTGATGCCATTAATCCGTGCGTATGCGTAGAGCATATATGGAGCGGTATTTCCTTGGAGCGCGAGCATCTTGTCGAAACTAAATACATAATTGCTCAGACGGTTTTGGCTCAAGTCGGCATATTTTACCGCGCTCAATCCGACGACTTGGGCACTATTGGCGATAAATTCGGGGGTTTCTTGGCGATCTTCGGTGACTAGTCTTGATTCTAAGTCAGTGCGGAAAGTATCGATCGCTTCGTCGAGCAATTCTTTGAGTTTGATGGTTTCACCCGATCGAGTTTTGATTTTTTTGCCATCTTCACCTAATACTAATCCGAATGGAACGTGGGTAATTTCGACATTAGCCGGAATCCAGTTGGCTAACCGCGCTACTTGGAAAAATTGGGCGAAATGATCTGCTTGTCCCGCATCGGTGATATAAATGATTCGATCTGCTCGATCGGTTTCAATCCGATATTTGATGGCGGCTAAATCTGTGGTGGCGTAATTGTAGCCGCCGTCGGTTTTCTGGATGATGACGGGTAAAGGATCGCCATCTCGATTGGTAAATCCGGCGGGAAAAACACATTGCGCGCCTTCACTTTCGACGAGTAAACCAAGCTCGCGCAAATCATCGACGACGGCGGCTAGATAGGGATTGTAGAAGGATTCGCCGCGCTCGGTGAGTTGGATATTCAGCCTGTCGTAGATGACTTGAAATTCTCGCCGAGATTGACTGCATAATAGGTTCCATGCGGCGATGCTTTCGGGATCCTTGGCTTGCAATTTGACTACTTCCCGTCTGGCTGCTGCCTGAAATTCGGCATCTTCATCAAACCGTTGTTTTGCTTGCTTGTAGAGAGCGACTAAATCGCCTAGATCGAGGGCATCCGCCGTCGTCAAGGCTTGGGGATATGCTTCCCGGAGGAATAGAATCAACATCCCAAATTGGGTACCCCAGTCGCCAACGTGATTGAGTCTGAGCACATCATGACCGCGAAATTCTAGTACTCTTGCGATACAATCACCAAGGATAGTCGATCGCAAATGTCCGACGTGCATTTCTTTGGCGATATTCGGACTCGAAAAGTCTACCACGACTCGCTGCGGTGGATTGGCGATCGCAATGCCCAATCGTGCATCGGATTGGATCTGTTGAAGTTGGGATGCTAAATGAACGGGTTTGACAGTAAAATTGATAAATCCTGGGCCAGCAATTTGGGGAACTTCACAGATTTGGGATACATCTAGATTATCGACGATCGATTGGGCGAGCGATCGCGGCTGTCGATTTAATTTCTTTGCCAATCCCATCGCCGTATTCGCCTGATAATCCCCAAACTTGGGATTGCTCGACAACACTAGCAAAGGATCGGTTCCTGCATACTCCTCACCCAGCGCGGCAATAATCGCTCGATCGAGTTGAGCCGTTAGGTAAGTAATAGTAGAATTCATAATTGGGAAGACTATATATAAGACGTAATTGGTAGATATTCATTATCCCCTATTCAAGCGACGGGTAGCCACTCAATCTACTGTCACACTAAATCGATTTTTGCGACCCATAAATAGGTACAATCCCTCATAAGGATCGATCGTCTATTTTTACAAATCTCACATCTTGCACCAGTTGAAGAATACTAGTGTTCATCGTAGATCCAGGGTACCCACAAGGGGCACCCCTACAG
>JANOPX010000120.1:0-3031 GCA_031422115.1 Chamaesiphon sp. VAR_4_metabat_408
CCAGCATCTACGTGTGCGAAGATGCCAATATTTCGATAGCGGGTGAGGTCTTTCATAATGACTGGATTAGATTAAATGCAACAACTAGTGGTAATCGGCGGGGCGATCGAACTAAGATCCATCATATTTGGTATGTGGCGATCGAATTCGACAAAGATCGGCTCTTGGCGGACTGTGCTGCTTAAACTAATTATCGCACTTAGTTCACCTGGCAGTCGATCGCAGATCTGCTCAAAAGTTGCTCTACCTAGATTTTAGCTACTCATAGCTGAAATGCAACCGATCGAGGTCGTTATTGAGTCATCCCAGTAGGGCGGTCACACAACCGAAGCAGAAATGCTTTAAACAGCATCCAGATCGAATTCTTTCCAGTCTCTAAAATTCTCCCAATACCATCCCGGACTATCCATCTGGAAACCGCTCAAATAGGCGATTCGTAGCTGGCAATATGTCGCTACGGGTAATCTGAGGAATTGCTGAGATTTAAGTGAGCAAAGTTTCAGCATAAATTCAGGAAATCTATCGACTGAGTTCAGAGAGCTTTCAGTACTGGCTGCGATAGTTGATTCAGTGAACCAGTTGGGTTCGCCTGAAACACATTCGATCGATATTCATTACTAAATTTTATGAAATTAACTTCTTTGGTTACAAGTGTTGCAATGTTGGGCTTAGTTACTGTCGGTCATGTTGCACCTGGGACATTCACTCCATCAGTTGGCATAGTTGCTAGTGCCGCTGAAGGCCCCTCTGTGCAGGAAAAAATCGGTTTAATTACTAAAAATAAGGGTCAGATTGGCGGTGGCGACCAGCTACGTCGGTTCTTTTATGGTGACTTAGAACCGCTGGGAGTTCAACCTGGTGGGGCAGGAATGGTTGTCAATTTATACAACAAAGCCAATAACGTTACATTCTCATATTGTGCTACTTATGATGTGGTAGTTGCTGTTAGAAAAGGCAAAGTAGCTAAATTCCCAGCCAGTGAAGTTAAGTAATAGGCTAATTTGCTAGGTTTGAGTTATTAGGCTAAACACTCTTGTCATAAGGGGTAAAGGCGAAAGAAAAATATCTTTATCACCTTTGCCCTTTGATTTTCTTAGTTTTTATTGACTTGTTATCTACCATAAATCGGGAGGTTCTTCATGGATAGAGATACGATCTTATTACTACATCCATTAATTGCTGTAATTGTGGTATTTCCATTAATTGGCATAGTTGTCAATCGTGCTATCCAAACTCGTCAGCGGCGTTTACAGGTATCGACTGGAGCCAAAAGTGCGATTCCGCCCAGTGCAGGCCCCGAACATGCTCAATTAGGTCGGTGGCTGACTGGTTCGGTGGTGGGTATCGTCCTAATTGCATTTGCAGTCGATGTGTTCGGCTATATTGTAGACAAACAAGTGTGGGCAAAAAATCCATTCCAGGTTATCTTAATTAGCCTTGTTTTTGTGGTGGCGATCGCCTCGTTAGCCTCACTTTACCGTGCGAAAACTAGACTCTGGCGGGGCGTATTTGCCATCCTTACCAGTGTTGCACTGATTGTGCTGGGCAGTCAGGATGGGGTTTATCGTAATGATGCTCAATGGTATATTTCTCATTACTATTATGGGATTACTGCGGCATTACTGATGATTTTTTCCCTAGCGATCGTCAGAGAGATTTATCAGGATCGTACTCATCGATGGCGGAATATTCATATTGTTTTAAATTCGATCGCACTTCTCCTATTCGTCGGGCAAGCTTTTACTGGAGCTAAGTCATTGCTAGAAATTCCCGTGGTTTGGCAGAAGCCCTATGTCGAAAAGCTCTACGAGCAGCAATGTGACAAAATGCCCTGTACTATTCAGTCAGCTCCAGCTTTGAAAATGCCCAAATAACCGCCCAAGCATGGATAATTGTGAATGGGCACCACCAACAAAGGCGAAGGAAAAAACAGATGACAGCAGAACATATCCTGTTGGTTGAAGATGAAATCAAACTCGCCCGATTTATCGAGTTGGAATTGCAAAGCGAAGGTTATCGCGTCACTGTGGCACATGATGGCATGTCTGGATTATCTTTGGTGCGCGAGTCGGAGCCAGATTTGGCGATTTTGGATTGGATGATGCCCGGATTGACTGGGGTAGAACTTTGTCGGCGACTGCGCTCGACGGGAATTAAGATTCCGGTGATTTTGCTGACGGCAAAAGATGAAGTCGGCGACAGAGTGACAGGTTTAGATGCTGGAGCCGATGATTATTTGGTCAAACCGTTTAGTATTGAGGAGCTATTAGCTAGAATCCGCGCTCATCTGCGGCGCACACAGGAAGCGGATACAGATTTGTTGCAGTTTGAAGATCTGAGTCTCAATCGCCGCACTCGTGAAGTCCATCGGGGGCAAAGATCGATCGAGTTAACCGCCAAAGAATTCGATCTCCTGCAATACCTAATGAGTCATCCGCGTCAGGTATTTACTAGAGAGCAAATTCTCGAAAATATTTGGGGGTATGATTTTCTGGGAGATTCCAATATTATTGAGGTCTACGTTCGCTATCTGCGGTTGAAATTGGAGCATGACAGTGAGAAGCGATTGATTCATACCGCACGGGGGGTTGGGTATTCGTTGCGGGAGTAGTATTTTGCCCAGCAGTGAAGCGACGATTCCACCTGCCACAAGACAACTGGGCTATCAGTACCAATTTTATCCAGACACTAATCAGAAACTAGATCTAAATCATTGGTTGAGAATTTGCCGTTATTGGTATAATCGTCAATTGGGCGACCGATTTGATTGGTGGGATATGAATCGGATTGACGTGTGGAGTATGTCACTCGGTGACGATTAAAATTGAGGCTACGCCAATGAATCACCTAGATTGGGGATACGATCGAATAGCAAAGAGCTAAAATGGAGGTGGGTAGCTGTAAAGATGTTGGTGGGTACATTTATTCGTAAGGAATGAGGCAAGATGCAATCACGCGCAGTACGAGAAGGTTCGGTTGGATTGATGTTACTGGCTGGATTGGGGGTATTCGGCGGGATTTTTTTGTGGTT
>JANOPX010000121.1:0-16215 GCA_031422115.1 Chamaesiphon sp. VAR_4_metabat_408
ACCCTACCACCCTACTACCCTACCACCCTACTACCCTACCACCCTCCCACCCTCCCAACTCCCAACTCCCAACTAATTAAGACTTGTTGATTTTGGCGGTGGTAATAATTCATCCCGCAAGCGAGCGATAATCGTCGCATCATCGACTCGAGTCAATATTTCCTGCATCACTGTATTAGCACCCAATTGACCCCAAGTGCAACCAGCTTCGAGATAAGCTTGAGTAGCCTTACCTACACTATACGCCCCATAGCCAGCGATCGCTCCCTGAATTGCCGCCGCTATCAGATAACCTGGAATCGCCGCCAATGCCAAACTAAATCCGACTAAAGTTGCCGTTTTACCCACGCCAAATAAAATACTCGTGGCTACTTCAGTCAGCAGCAAGCTACCACCACTAAACAACAGTCCGCCGAGCAACTTACTAATCTCATAATTGGTCATCGGCAAATTGTACAACCTAGCGAGCGATCGAATCAGCAATACATCCACAAATAAACCCCCCAGCACATCAAATATCGCGATCGGGTTGGCAGCTACAGCGATCGCCTTATACTGGGCAAATCGCCACACCAAGGCATTCGCTTCCGACTTTAGGTCTAAGAGAGTACTTTTTGCCAAATTCGCCTCAGCCGACCGCGCTTGCACGAGAGCATTGATCGCCAGCAGAGATTTACCTTCACTCGCCAATAGCTGCTGAATCTTCTGCTGCAATGGGGCGATGTCTGGTGCGGGTTGTTCCCATTCGTACTTCATCGTGCCATCGGGATATTCGACTCGCACTTTGATAGCAGCGGGATCTGCTGCTATCATTACTACTTCATCCGCAGACAACAACCGTTGCAACAATTCACCATCTGTACCCTCTTCACTCCCACTCAAACCTTGCAACTGCTGATAAATAGTTTGTCGTTCTCGTTCGGGATAGAGATCTGCTTTATTGAATACTAATAATAGTGGTTTCTGTGCTTGACGGAGTTCGCAGAGGGATTGATATTCTAGCTGAGTAATATCTCCAGCAATAATGAATAAAATCAGATCGACTTGGCGCACCACTTCCGCCGCCATTTCACCGCGTGTCTCGCCATCGATTTCATCCAATCCGGGGGTATCAATCAGATCGATTTGAACCAATCCATCGGGAGACCACCGCACCTGTCGCGGGAGTCTGGTTACTCCATTGAGGGGGCCTGTTTCCAAGATATCTTTGCCGAGTAGGGCATTTAGTACAGCACTTTTGCCCCGACTGACCAAACCAAACACAGCGATACTATAAACACTCTCTTCTAGCTTGCTCAATGTATGCGCTAAGGTATCCAAATCGCTCTGCAAACTGGGTGAAATATCGCCGACTTTTAAGTTTGCATATCGGGACAAACTCTGCTGCAAACTCGCTCTGGCGCGTTCTATATCTACAGAGGGATTAGTGACTGGATCGAGTTTTGTCATGATTATTGTAGCTGCACGCGATCGGGGGTAATTATCCAATAGGCTATCACCAAACGCACTATGCTAGGACAACCCGATCGATGGATCTTAATATTTGACCATGTACGGATCTTCAGAATTTCAGGAAAAATATTTTGATTAGTCGCCCACAGTCCCAACCCAAATCCGTTGTGGCGATGATGCTGGTGTTGTGCGCGTTATGTGCGATGACGATCGACATCTGCTTGGTGGAGATAGGCTTCTAATAGATCTACGTTTCGGGTATTTGCTTTCCATACGGTATCAAACAAGTCTCCAAATACGGGAATTACCCCTCCAGCTCCGTCGATGATGGCATTTACGACCATTTGCATCAATATTGCTTTGGGGAGTTGGAGTTGAATGGCATGGAAGAGAATGTAGCAAGAAAGAATTATGCCAATTATATCTCCCCCCAATGGGAGTAGCCCCATCATCGAGTCGAGTCCCACCCGCAATTTGGTACCAGGGATGCGTAAGGCATTATCCCAAAAGTTACTGAGGGTGCGGAGATGAACTAATTTGCCAATAATATCTTCTGATAATTCTGTCGAAACTGAATAAGATCGATTTGTCATAAGCTTTGCCGATCGGGGAACAGATGGAGGTATAGAGTAGCACTTCTATTTGCCAGTAGGCTCATGTATGATAAACCACGATCGACAAAACCCAGTGTTTATTCTGTCACCGATCGGCATAAAATAACCGCAACCCCACGCTCTAATTGGAGTCGCGATCCCACACACTCACCCCTGACCCCTGCATCATGGCAAACCGACCGGGAACAGTCACTTTTATTGCTTGGTTTTCGATTATTGTCAATATATTTGCGCTGATTTCGACCATTTGGGTCGCCAATAATTTCTTGACAAAGATCGCTATGGACTTTACCTTATCGAGAGATCCGATTCCCCTCCAACTCCATTATGGATTGATTTATTTTAATATTTTAAGTTCGATTGGTTGTGGCATTGGTATGTTGATGGGGAAGAACTGGGCAAGACTGACTTATACTGGCTTGTCAATATTTTGGATCGTGACAGGCTGCTTGTTTCCGTCATCTCAATCTCAGGCAATCCCCATGACGATCGTGACATCGATCGCGATCTTTTTGCTATATCGACCAAATGCCACTCGATATTTTACCAAGTCTATTTCATAGCAATTTCAGGATCGTTTATGGCGATCTTCAACGTATGTTTTTCCAAGATCTTGAGTAACTCTTGAGAATTTACTGGCTTGGTCAAAAATCCATCTGCACCGACAATTTTGGCTCGCATTCGATCGATCCAGCCATCTTTTCCAGTCAAGATAATCACTGGAATATCTTTCAATCGTGGTGTTTTCCGAATTTGTTCGCACACCTCATAACCATTAGAAATCGGCATCAACAGATCGAGCAAAATTAGATCTGGTTTATTTCTGATTAAGGTAGGTAAAATCTTGAGGGGGTCTTGGACACCATAAGAACGATACTCATACTTGGTTAGAATACTTTCTAAGTTTTGATAAATTAGAATACTATCATCAATACAAGCAATTAGCGGTCGAGATTTGGGAATATTTTCATCATGAAATATTCCTGACAATAAGTTGTCTCCATCTTCAGAATTAATGAATTTAGACTTTGGCTTTATAGATAGAGCTATTGCTCCTGATTTTAATAGTGGTAATAAACCCACGGTAAAATCAAGCAGATGTTGGCGGTGGTGAATTGCTAAACTTCGGAGCGTCCGATTGCCATCGAACGATCGTAAAACTTCCTGTAAATTGTGGTCTACAATTAATCGATCGAAATGTGCCGATCTCCGCACAATTGGAAATCGACTGGGAAAATAATTGCCCAATCCAGTTATTGTCCATTGTTGCCAAGATCGGATCGCTCTAGTTAAGATTGGTTCGATATCTAGTAAAGGCAAGCTAGAATTAGATTGAATATTATTGTGTTCGATCGAAATCTTTTGATAATAGATCTGATGTCCCCCACGTTGACTAATTTGGATAATATCGAACAAAACTTCAATTGCTGCCCACTGTTGAGCCAAAGTATTCGAGTTTAGAAATATTTCTTCATGACTATTGGTTTTGACTAATCGATCGAGTGGTAAATCCAAACAAGCAATCGCCAAATTTCTTTGCCAGCGATCGATCGGTTCGATCCCACCACTAATCCAACCCAAACGTCCCAACGAAAAAGATAACATCCAACTAGGCGCAGACTCTACCTGAATGATGAGGTTTCCGCTAAAGGATCTGAGCTTAATATCCTTCAACTGTTCGATGATATCTCGAAAGCTGCGATCGTTCCGTTCGTTCTGTTCTAGTTGTGGGGGTATAGTTGCACTCACAGGTTTTAGCTACTCTTTAGTCATATAATACCCACTCAGATTCCATAATAATCATTTACCAGAGTAAATTCTCTATCTAAACTATTGACATACTCTACACGTCAAGCGATGACTGAGTACGCCATGGTGTGGGGATACTCTGCTGTCTAGCTAATTCAGATCCAATCGACTAATCTACCACAGTATATCTAAAATAAAGATAAAAGATATTCTAGTAGTAGAACCTGCAAATTCAACTACTGATTCCCAATTCCTTCCGGTACGACAGGCTTCCCATCTTTCTCCTTTGCAGTTGGCAACGGCTTACCGCCATTAAAATAAGCTTGGGTCACTTTGAGTACCATCGGTGCAGCAGTTTTACCACCTCCACCACCTGTATTCTCACCAAAAGCTACCACCACAATTTCTGGTTTATCCATAGGTGAATAGCTACCAAACCAAACATGATCCGCGCCAGGAGGAGCTTCAGCGGTGCCACTCTTGCCAGCAGTGATGGGAATAGTCGGACTATTCATCACTGCCCCAGTACCGCCATCAACGACCTCTCGTAAGCCTTTGCGGATAACTTCGATCGTACTCGGCTTGAGATTGAGCGACTGTCGCCATTCTCGTTTGCCATCATCCTTGATTAAGTGAGGTTGAACGTGATAACCACCATTTGCAGGAACGGCAAACATCCCGGCAACTTGCAGCGGAGTAGCATTAAGGAACCCTTGCCCGATCGACATATTCACCGAATCACCGACACTCCAGTCAATTTTATAGTTCTTGCGCTTCCAGGCATCGTCAGCGACTAGCCCCTTTGACTCTTCAGGGAGTTCGATTCCGGTTTTCTTACCAAAACCATATCTGCGCGTCCAATCAATCAGTGCAGGGCCACCTACCTTCTGAGCGACTTGATAAAAGAAGGTATCACTACTCCATTTTAGAGCACCCGCAAAACCGAGTGGCCCAAAACCAGCTTTATTCCAATCCCCAAAAGTCACTCCACCAATTCTGAGCGATGCGTAAGTTTGGAGAATGGTATTGGTTTGATATTTACCAGTTTCTAGAGCAGCAGTGGTAGTAACAATTTTGAAAGTACTGGCTGGAGGGAATGGGCGGAGAGCGCGGTTGACAAAGGGGTGGTTCTTGCCTTGCAGTTTTGCCCAAACGGATGGTAGCACCTTGGCTGAGAAAATATTCGGATCGAAAGCGGGACGACTAGCCATCGCCAAAACCTCACCCGTGTGGGGATCCATTACCACGATTGCCCCCCGATAATTGCCCAGGGCATCTTCTGCCACTTTTTGGAGATTGGCATCAAGGGTAATGGTGACATCTTTCCCCGGTTTAGAAGGTTTTTGACCCAGAAATTGTTGTAATTTGCCCGATCCATCGACCTCCACTTGGGTACCGCCCCACTCCCCCCGCAATTGAGATTCTAGAGTGACTTCTAGCCCCATTTTACCTGTGACATCTCCCAGTCGATAGCCATCAGCTCGGCGTTTGGCAAGTTCGGCATCATTCATCTCACCCGTATAGCCCAAAACGTGAGCTGCGAGTTCGCCGCCGGGATAGTAGCGAACTGACTCGATATCTACATCGATACCTTCTTTTTCGGTGGCATATTCCTGAAGCGCGGTAATTTGCCCTTCTGTCAAGTCACGGGCGATTCGTACCCGCTTGGTGGAATTGATGCTGACTTTCGCAACTGCGGTTTGAATCTCATCCTCTGTCAAATTCAGAATTTCAGCAACACGTTGACGTGTAGTGGGCCAATTTTCACGTTTGCCAGCCAAAGGCCAAACAAAGACAGAATGTGATAATTTACTCCCAGCTAGTAGAACACCATTTCGATCGTAAATATTGCCCCGGACGGGAGCTTTGGCGACAGTTCGGACTCGATTGTGCTCGGCAATTTGACGATTTTTTGAGCCTTGACTCAATTGGAGATAACCCAGCCTAGAGCCAATACCGCCTAACAATCCTACCCCAATAATTGCGATCAACATGCTAGATTGATTGCGTTGTCCGACAGTTCGAGCATTGTTGCGCCAACCAGTAGTAGAAGAGGAGCCACCTAGGGAGCCACTTGATAAATCGCCAGACATGTCACCAGGAAACCGATTCTGCATAAGATTAAGCTTGACTGAGGGGTTAGAGAGGGGTGTCAACTGGGACGGCTTGAAAATTTGTCTGGGAGACTGTCGGTATTTTAACCTGTCGCCGATACCCTGTACATATCATATTCAGTTCAATTTCGATACTGGTAGCTCGATCTCTACGCAGTTTGGCGGATGAGAGGGCAATTGGCGATTAAATCCAAATTTTTGGGATATTTCTATATTGCCCTCTTTCAGTCAAACTTTGACAGCGATCGCCGTCCCAAAAATTGGCGACAGGTTTCCAGCAACGTCGATGATATAATGGGATTGAGGGCTGAGAGCAAACCTAGGGCTTTTACCCCTACTGTTGGGGATGGGAATGGGCTAAGTTATTTATTATGGTTTACGAACGAGATCCGAATTTCCTTGAGGATGACATCGATTTGGAGCGTCCTCTCGACGATCTAGACACTTTGGAGGTGCTAGATTCACATCGAGCACCCCCCAAACCAGATCCAGAGGAAATGTTACCATTACTTACGGATGCAGTGACCGGACGACGGATGCTGGCTGCAAGAGCTTTTTGCGAACTACAAGATGCGCGGGCGATTCCCCATCTGATCCAGTTATTGACCGATCCTTGCCCATTGGTACGAGTATCGGCTGCTTATGCTTTGGGGCGAAATCCCAGCCCTGATGCGATCGAACCCCTAATTGCTCAACTCGATCTAGACTGGAATGGCTACGTGCGCAAAGGGATTGTCTGGGCTTTGGGCAATTGTCGCGATCGTCGCGCCCTCCCCCCTCTATTACGCGCTCTAAGGCTGGATATCGCCGCTGTACGCCTCTGGGCGGCTAGTTCCCTCGCCCAAGCCGCCGATCTCACTTACGAGTCTGTAGTCGCGACCGTGCCCCCAATCATCGTCGCCTTAATTAATGACCCTCTCGCCGCTGTCAGAAGTAATTGTGCTTGGTCTTTGGGTTTATTATGTCGAGAGTTACCCTCGAATGTGGTCTATGCGACTGCGGTGGATGCTTTGATTCAGGTATTGGAAGAAGACGGCGATCTAGGTGTACGAGAAGATGCCAAAGCTGCTTTACTCAAACTCGGAGATCCACGGGGGATTCAAGCGATCGAGTATCTAGAGTTAGAGTAGTTGGGATTTTGGATTTTGGATTTTGGATTTTGGATTTTGGATTGACGATCGATCGGAATCAAAAAATAAATAATTCTAGATGTTTACGAGCTAAATTTTGAGCCTTGAAGAAGTAAGATAATGTTAAAACTATATGATTATCCATCGTCAGGGAATTGTTATAAAATTCGCTTGTTGTTGAATCAATTAGGCATACTGTATCAGCGCGTGTCAATCGATATCCTCAAAGGAGAGAGTCGCACCGCTGAATTCCTAGAGCACAACCCAGTTGGGAAAACGCCTGTATTAGAGATTCAACCAGGGCAATATTTGGCTGAATCTAATGCAATTCTTTACTATCTTGCTGACGGTACAGATTTTTTACCAATCGATAAATGGGAACGCGCTCAGGTAATGCAGTGGTTATTTTTTGAGCAAAATAGTCACGAACCGAATATTGCGACTGTAAGATTTTGGCTGTCGATTAGTCAACAAGCAGAGGAAAAACGAGACGCGATTATTCAAAAGCAAGAATTGGGTTATGCAGCTCTACAGGTAATGGAAGAGCATTTAAGCAAAGACGATTATTTTGTTGGCGATCGTTATACAATTGCTGATATAGCACTCTATGCTTATACTCATGTCGCTGAGGAAGGTAACTTCGATTTGAGCAGATTTCCAGCGATATTAGCTTGGTTCGTTCGAGTTGCTAGTCAACCAAATTATCTCACAATATTAGCTAATTAGGATCGCTATACGATCTTAGCTTGTTTCAAAATAAAAAAATTAGCTTAAATAAGCTACCAAATAATATCGATAGGATACTGAACTATTAGACGATCGATCGTCAAGATAGGCATCCCTGTTACTTGACTCTGAGCAATAATAATTCTGTCGAAAGGATCTCGATGTAAATCTGGCAACTTAGCAATTTGTAAAGTATGAGATAACTCGATTGGTAAAATTTGAAATCTATTACTAATTAGTCTAGAGGTAATATAAAAGTCCGACTCTTCCGGGAGAGTTAGCTTACTTGTGCCGATTTTAATGACAATTTCCCAAGCACTAGCCGCACTAAAAAATATTTTGTTATCTGGATTAGTGATGAAATCTTTCTCAGTCTTAGATAATTGCGGCGCACCAGCAACCCACCATAGAAATGTGTGTGTATCTAGTAAAGCATTCATAGTTGTGGATCTGAAGGATTCAAGAAGTCATTGAGAATATCTGACGGTAAGGGATCGTCAAAATTAGGGGAAATAGTTATAAGTCCTTTATCTTGCCCAGGAATGCGGGGTAGTTGGGAATCAAAAATTGGGCTGATTCGAGCAATCAGAATACCAGCTTCTAAGATTGATACTTCTTCACCCGCTTTGACACGCTGAATCAGTTCTAAAAATTGGCTATTAGCTTCTGGGAGAGTGATGTTTATTGTCATGGGTTAATCTTTCCTAACTAATAAAGGTGTTGTCGAATGAGACTCTCGATACCACTGACGATTACCTGCTTCGTTGGCGTAGCCTCTCTGACAGAGAAGCGCGGCTACGCCAACGATTTTTATATATTTAATTATACATTTCCCCTGTCTAAGTCAAAATACTTCCCCCCATCAATTTCTGGAAGCGGTAATCTAATTCTGCTTTCAATCCTGGTGACTGGCTCAGATCTTTATCCTGCAAAATAACTTTTTCGGCGGCATCGCGGGCGATCGTCAAAACCTCTTCATCCTGTGCTAAACTAGCTAAAGCAAAGTCTGCTAAACCAGACTGACGAGTACCCAAAACTTGACCTGGGCCACGTAACTGCATATCCATCTCAGAGATCCAGAATCCATCTTGAGACTGTTCTAATACCTGCAATCTTTGTTTGGCATTATTCGACGAACTGCTACTCATCAAGAAACAAAAAGAACGATGCTCGCCCCGCCCGACTCGCCCGCGTAATTGATGGAGTTGGGACAATCCAAACCGCTCGGCATTTTCAATCAGCATTACAGTAGCATTAGGCACATCTACCCCGACTTCAATTACTGTTGTCGAGACGATAATTTGCGTCACATTATCTCTGAAATCACTTAGCGCAGCATCTTTGTCAGCCGAACTCATCCGCCCATGCAGTAGCCCGACTTTGAATTCGGGAAATACTTCCGTGGCTAATCGCTCGTGCTCTTCGGTAGCAGCGCGAAGATCGAGTTTTTCTGATTCTTCAATCAACGGGAGTACGATATATACCTGTCGCCCTTGAGCGATTTCTCGCTTCATCAATTCATAAACCTGAGTACGTTGACGGTTATTCATCGCTGTAGTCTGAATCGGCTGTCTTCCCGCTGGTAATTCATCAATCTGACTAACATCTAAATCGCCGTGTAAGGTGAGGGCGAGGGTGCGGGGGATTGGCGTAGCAGTCATGGTGAGTACGTGTGGCTGAGAGCCTTTTTGCTGCAATTTGGCGCGTTGGAAGACACCGAAGCGATGTTGCTCATCGATGACGACTAAACCGAGGTTGCGAAAGTTTACCTTATCTTGAATTAAAGCATGAGTGCCGACGGCGATCGACAGTTCCCCTGTTTCCAATTCGCGATAAATTTGACGGCGTTTGGCAATTTTGCTAGAACCTGTGAGGAGTTCGACGGGGATATGTAAAAGGTTAAACCAGCCGACTAATTTGCGATAATGTTGCTCGGCGAGTACTTCGGTGGGAGCCATTAATGCTGTCTGATAACCAGACTGAATGGCGGCTAATATTGCCATGACTGCAACTACGGTTTTTCCCGAACCTACATCACCTTGTACCAAACGATTCATCGGTGCAGTTTTTTCCAAGTCTCCCAAAATTTCACCCACGACTCGCAGTTGAGCTTTGGTAAGTTGGAATGGTAAAATTTCGTTAAACCTGTCGATCAGTATTCCCGTGGGTTTAATTACTGCTTCTGTCTGAATCTGACGTAAAAGATGACGACGTTGGAGAAAGCCAAGCTGAAGATAGAAAAATTCATCAAATACCAATCTTCTTCGAGCGGCTTCTTTGGTATCGCTATCTTCGGGGAAATGGATATGCCGAATCGCGGTGGGCAAATCGATTAATCCATATTGTTCTCGCACCACTTTCGGCAATGGATCTTTTAATTTTTCGGTAGCAGGTAAAACTATGACAACGGCTTCTCTAATGACATCTGCGGAGACACCTTCTACCAGGGGATAGACTGGTAATACTCGCCCAATTTTGAGCGAGGAAATACTCGTATCGCCTTCTGACAATACTTCTAATTCTGGGTTGTCTAAATTGAGTCCATACTTACCCTGTTTTACCAATCCCGATGCAGCTACCCAACTCCCGACGGGATATTTACGTTTGAGGGTTTCTTGCCAACCGCGATTGCTATAACGAGTTCCGGCATAAAAACGACTGATTTTTAGATGTCCCGTTTCATCTTTGATAGTGATATCTAGGACGTTTAATTTCTTGTTTTTGGGACTAGTGAAGAAGTTAGATTTATGAATTATCCCAACTAGAGTAACAGTTGCTCCTGGTTCTAGTTCGATAATATTTACCTGTTTCGCATAGTCGATATGATCGCGAGGATAGTAATATAAAACATCTTTGACAGTAAATAATCCCAGCTTACTCAGAATATCTGCTTTGCGCGTGCCGATGGATGGAATATCCCGTATGTATCGATCTAATTCCAGATTACCACTATGTTCTCGCCCGATCGAACTAACCGCTGGCAATACTTTTTTGGTACGTTGTAAAGTTGCCACACTAGCACCAGTTGGCGGAGACTGAGCGGAGTCTTCAGCAACTGGTGCGGCGGGATAAAGATGTCTCTTTGTAGCGGCGACTTCTTCGGCAAATGTTAAAAATTGACTAGCTTTGCTCAGTAATGCTTTGCGATCGGCTAAAGTCAGATTGTGATACTCTGCAAATTCAAAGGCTAAATCTCGCCAGTGATTGCGATCGGCAAAACTAGTATTAGTTGGTGGCTTGCCAAAACTCAACGCCACAAATTCACTGAAGCGGTACTGTTGCCCCTGCAAATCTGTGTAGTTGTACTGAGCTTCTACTGCTAAAGCTTTGTGAATTCGTAGCCAATCTGGTTCGTCAGACATCTAAATCAGGAAAAGGTTAAAAGATCGGGGGAATAGAAGTGGATGAGTGCTGTATATGGAGTTAGATCGATCGAACTCCACAGTCTATACTTTATCAGATATTATCCCACAATTGGGGGTACAGGATCGGGTTGTCGTTGGCGTTCGCGAAGCCTCTGCCTGCGCAGAAGCGTCTGCCTGCGCAGAAGCCTCTCCTTTGGAGAATCGATCGCAATTTCCATCCCATTTTTGAGACTCATCCCCAAAGCTGCCACAATTTTCATCATTCGATCGAAACTAATCGCCGCATAACGATCGGCTTCATAGCGTTGAATTTGTTGCTCTTGAGTACCGATTTTTTCGGCCAATTCTTTCTGAGTCATCCCCAAAGAAATTCTAGCTTTGATGATAGCGATCGGTAAATCATCTAAAGAACCAATCTCTAGTGATGATACACCTTCCTGTAACCTTTCATACTCAGCCATCTGGACTTTTAATCGATCGATCAAAACTTGCAAACCTGCTTTTTGAGCAGTCAGCAAACGTGGTGAAAGTTTATCTGGGTTATTATCTAACTCGATCGAAGATCTCTCAAATTCTGCAAGTTGATTTTTTGTATTTCTATATTGGCTTTGATTTTGAATCACGATCTATCTCTCCAATTAATTGAGTTTTATGGAACAGTACTAGGATCTAGTTAAACTATCCCCTTTGGCTGTCTATTAATATCATTTTGAAAAAAGCCTAACATAGCTGCATTAGGCAACAACTCCCCATGAAATCTATCTTTCTGAGCTTGTAAATCAGGAATTAAAAAAATTGGATCGATCTTATCCTCATCTATCCCAAATAATTCAAAACAACCATCATAGTCATTTGGTCTTTCCTTATTGGTAACGAAACTACCACCGATATAGACTCGCTGACAACCAGCTAACTTGAGTGCGTTGAGAGCCAAGCGTAATCCCGTTAATATCTGCTTTCGATAGGTATTTGTGGCAAATCTTATCCAGAATTCATCCCAACTCACTTCATATATCCCTGGTGGTAAGTAGCCAAAGTCGTTGAAGGGTGGAATCATTTTTCAAATTGTTCTTGGAGCATCACACAACAAAAAAGCACTAAACAACAAAAAAGATACCCTTTTAATTTAGCACTTCTTCGATTCTCTTGATGGAAAGGCTCTTGGGAACGAATTGCGAAATTTTGAGAAGGAGTAAGAAACCCGACTTCTCCAGAAGTCGGGTTTCTGAGGGTAATTGGGACAAATTAGTCCGAGACATTAGGGTATAAAGCAGTTATGGCTCCTACATAGGTGGCGCGTTTGGACGGTTGTGGGTAAATATGTAATTTGAGTAGTCTCGATCGCCAACTATTACAACACGAGAAGTTACCGTACCCAAATCGGCTAAATAAATTACAGTTAAAGAAGGCAATAAAAATCGAATCCCATCAGACGGGGACAACTGGCTATGCACCTCAGCGAAATCACCCATCCAAACCAGTTGCACGGTTTGTCGGTGCGGCAACTAGAACAAATCGCCCTGGAAATCAGGGAAAAACATCTCCAGACAGTTGCTACTAGCGGCGGTCATTTGGGGCCTGGATTGGGTGTTGTCGAACTCACCCTCGGACTATATCAGACTTTAGATCTAGACAAAGATAAGGTCATTTGGGATGTCGGGCATCAAGCCTATCCCCACAAATTATTGACGGGTAGATACGAGAGATTTCATACACTGCGCCAGAAAGATGGGATTGCAGGCTATCTAAATCGACGCGAGAGCAAATTCGACCATTTCGGGGCTGGACATGCCTCAACGAGTATTTCAGCAGCCTTGGGCATGGCGATCGCTCGCGACCTCAAGGGCGAAAATTTCAAGTCCGTGGCGATTATTGGTGATGGTGCCCTCACAGGTGGAATGGCATTAGAAGCTATCAATCATGCTGGACATCTCAAGACAAATATGCTGGTAGTCTTGAATGATAATGAGATGTCCATTTCGGCAAATGTAGGCGCGATTCCTCGCTACCTCAATAAACTTCGTGTCAGTCAGCCGATTCAATTTCTCAGTGACAATATTGAGGAACAGCTCAAAAATATCCCCTTCGTTGGTGGTTCCCTTTCCCCCGAACTCGCACGAGTCAAGGAAGGCATGAAACGTTTGGCGGTACCCAAAGTGGGTGCAGTATTTGAAGAACTAGGCTTTACTTATATTGGCCCAGTTGATGGTCATAATCTAGAGGAGTTGATTAGTGCCTTCCAAGGTGCTCACCTACATCAAGGCCCAGTATTAGTCCATGTTGCTACTACTAAGGGTAAAGGATATGCGATCGCCGAACAAGATCGCGTCGGCTATCATGCCCAAAATCCCTTCAACCTCGCCACAGGGAAAGGTATCCCCGCCAGCAAACCCAAACCCCCCACCTACTCCAAAGTATTCGCCGATACCCTAATTACCCTCGCCGAGCACAATCCCCGCATCGTCGCGATTACCGCAGCGATGGCGACAGGTACAGGATTAGACAAATTCCAGGCGAAATTGCCCCTCCAGTACATCGATGTCGGTATTGCCGAACAACATGCGATTACCCTCGCAGCAGCCCTTGCAGCCGAAGGTATGCGCCCTGTAGCGGCGATTTACTCCACCTTCCTCCAACGAGCATTCGACCAAATCGTCCACGATGCTTCGATTCAAAGTTTACCTGTATTCCTCTGTCTCGATCGAGCCGGAGTAGTTGGCCCTGATGGCCCGACGCACCAAGGGATGTATGATATAGCTTATCTACGCTGTATCCCGAATATGGTGTTGATGGCTCCCAAAGATGAGGGAGAGTTGCAGCGGATGATCGTTACTGGGATAAATTATACCGCTGGGCCGATCGCCATGCGTTATCCTCGTGGGAATGGTTATGGTGTACCCTTGATGGAAGAAGGCTGGGAAGAACTACCGATCGGTAAAGCGGAAATCCTCCATCAGGGTGACGACGTACTGATGATAGCTTACGGTTCAATGGTACATCCCACCCTCCAAGCCGCCCAACTCCTCAACGAGCACGGTATTTCCGCCACGGTAATCAATGCCCGATTTGCCAAACCCCTAGACACCGAACTATTTGCCCCCCTCGCTCAAAAGATCGGCAAAGTAGTCACCGTCGAAGAAGGCTGTCTCATGGGCGGTTTCGGTTCCGCAATCATGGAATCTTTATCAGATCTAGATGTGGTAGTACCAGTCAAACGAATTGGCGTACCAGACATCCTCGTCGAACATGATACCCCCGATGGCTCATTAGCGACACTAGGCTTAACTGGTTCCCACATCGCCGAAACCGTACGGAATCATTTCTTCGCGAAAAAACCCACCGCAGTTGCTGTCTAAATCGATTTTGGATTTTGGATTTTGTGGATAAAATCATGGGGAGAAAACTCCCCCATGTGCTTCAACAAGCAGGATTAGAGTCAAAATCCGAAATCAATCCTTTATAGGAACTGTAGGGGCGGGTTTAGCAAACGATCTTCGATTTCACCAATCGACTCCGAACAAAACCCGCCCTCCTCACTTATCACTGTGTAATTTAAGGTAGACAGGTTTTATGAAAGCAATTGAAACCACAGCTACAATTAATGAAATCGGTCAACTTACTCTCGACAAAACCCTTGACATAACTAAACCACAACACGTTCGCGTCATCATTTTAATGACTGAAGATGACAAATCAGATCCTGATGAAACGCCTGATGAGGTTGTTATCGAAGGCATTCGTCAAGGTTTGCATCAAGCTTTCATAGGGAAAACTATTCCGCTCTCAGAAATGTGGGAAGGGATTGATGCAGAGTGAGCCGCCATCCATTCAAATTGCTCTAACCCCTCGATTTAAAAGAGATCTTAGCGATCTTAGCAAACGTTATCGTTCGATTCGTACCGATCTTCAACCCTTAATCGATCGACTCCAATTAGGTGAAACTCCTGGAGATGAAATTATCGGTTCCAGAGATAAAGTATTCAAAGTACGTCTTAAAAATAATAATATTCAGAAAGGAAAAAGTGGAGGCTATCGAGTCATTTATTATGTGAAAACTGAGATCCAGACAATATTGGTGACAATTTATTCTAAGTCAGATTTTTCAGATGTTAGTAACGAAACGATCGAAGATGCAATCGATCGATACAAACAAGAAATTCAATTAGTAGATGATTCAGAGACTTGACGGTTAGTTCGCCATCTTTTTTTCCATTGTGATGTACTTTCTAATTGACAATCATTCTGTTCTAAGTCATGCCGAATCGTAATTTTGGCGGTAGAATCAGATAGAGTAGGATCGCGGTAAGGTACCGCAGCACGAGTTTGTAAATGTTCTAGCTCTTGAATTGATAAAGGTGGTAATGTTTCGGGTTGAAAACAGGCAACTGTACCTGGTGCCTTTCTACCGACGGGGGTAATATCGGCGATCGACAAACCCGCCAATAGCATCGCAGTACGCACCGCCGCAGCACAAGAATAGGTCGCAATTCTACCATCTTCAGCACAACATTTCGCGACTCGATCGATAAATTCTACCGTCCATAATTGGGGACAACAAAGGGGTGAAAATGGATCGAGAAAAATCGCATCAGCATTAAATCCGCTCTCAACTATCGCTTGAATAGTTTGACGAGCATCACCAAAAATTAACTTTGCTTGTAATCGAGGCTGACTAATTGTTTGAGTCTGAGCTAATTCAGCTAATAATTGAGGAATAGGATCTTCCCAATCTACTAAGATGTGATGATCGATCGCAGACTGAGCCACATGGCGATTGAGTTCCAATGCCACAATTTCAACCGTACAAGTAGGATTAGCCGCCCAAATACTCGCCAAAGCCGCAGCAGTATTATAGCCCAATCCATAACAAACATCTAAGATTCGCAGATGACCGCGCTCTGCTTTCTCGGCGAGTAAAGTCGGCATCGCAAACTTGTGAATAGCCTCCTCCCTCGCCCCATATTTACTGTGAAAAGTTTGTCCAAACTCTTCCGAAAAAAACGTATAAGAACCATCATTAGTGGGGTAAGGAGCGAACATACCTTTATTCAGTAACCTTATCACT
>JANOPX010000122.1:0-42725 GCA_031422115.1 Chamaesiphon sp. VAR_4_metabat_408
GCCTCGTTGGCGTAGCCTTTCGCCAACGAGGCTCAACCCAACCTACGCAAGTATTACCACGATCGATCTAGGAGTTCACAGATGAAAATTTATATTGCTTATTTATTGCTGGCTATTAGCTCTATCTTCGGTATGGCGATACCTGTGGGGTTAGCTGGAGCCAATCCTAAATCGGTTGTCACCACAACCAAAGTTATCTCACCCGCAGCAGCACTCGATCGATTAATCGTTGCCGAAAAGTTGGAAGCTGAATGGTTTACACCTGCTTTTCTGGATGCGGTGAAGGGAATTGGGGTAGTTCAATTTCAGCGCAATTTATTGATGAATATCGCCGCACAGAGATACGGCAATTATAAATCGGTTCAATTAGTTAAAGGCGATCGATATCGAATTATATTCGACAGAGCCGAGCCAGATGCGGTTATCGCTCAGTTTCGGCTCGATTCGATGGGTAGGATTGCTGGAATCGGTATTATTGAAAAGAAAAAACCTAAAAAATAATAATATGCGTTTAAAATTATTACTGGCTACAGCTATTGCGGCGATCGTTCAAATAGTTTCTACAGCAGTAGCTCATGCAGACAATCTCAAAATAGAAAAATTAGTCTCTCAAGAAAAATTGGCGAGTAGTCTGACCCCAATTAAATCGAACGATCGAATTCCCAGCGCAACAGATCTAATTGCTCGATCCAAACGCAGACAAAAACCTGTCTCCCCGCCTAAATCTCAGCCGAATAATACCATCAAGCAGCCAAAAGTTCAGACTTCCCCACCAGCCAATTCGCAACAATCAGCGATCGTTTCTGAGATCGTCATCACGACAAATCGAGGTGAATTAGAACCAACATTAGCAGCCAAAGTTCGTCAAGTATTAACAGTGAAAACTGGCACATCGACCACCCGCGAACAACTAGAACAAAATCTCAATGCAATTCGCGGTCTAGGTGACTTTGCCAAAGTAGAGATCGTCCCCGAAGATACCCCCAAAGGAGTGAGAATCAACTTTGTCGTCGAACCATATGGCACCTTACGACAAGTCCAGGTGAAGACGCTCCCAGCCACTAGTAGTAGCATCTTAACTGTTGGATCGATCGATACTATCTTCAAATCCCAATATGGCAAAAAATTAAACGCGATCGATCTCAAAGCCGCAATTAAACAACTAACCGAACTTTATCAGCAGCAGGGCTACAATCTCGCTCAAGTCATCGACATCGAAGAACTAGATTCAGAAGGAAAACTAACCTTAGTCATTGCTGAAGGGGCGATCGAAGATGTACAGGTGCGTTTTCTCAATGATAAAGGTGAGGCAGTAGATGAAAATAAAAAGCCATTTACCGGAGCGACTCGACCCTTTATTATCACCCGCGAAGCCGAATTAAAGCCAGGTAAAATTTTCAATCGTAATACCGCCGAAAAAGACCTCCGGCGCATTTATGGATTGGGGATATTTAAAGATGTTCGAGCCTCTTTTGCCCCAGGTAGCGACCCCGCAAAAGTCATCCTCCAATTCGATATCATTGAGGGTAAAAATATTTCTGTCTTTCCGAGTTTTGGATATAGTTCTAGAAGTGGGATTTTTGGTAGCCTCAGTTTAGGATCGAGTAATTTCGGCGGAAACAATCAAAAGCTAAATGTTCAAGGTCAAGTAGGCTCCCAAAGTTCGACCACCTTCGATGTTAGTTTTACAGATCCTTGGATTGCTACCGACCCCAATCGGACATCTTATAGCGTCAATGCTTTCCAACAGCGATCGATTTCCTCTATCTTTGAAGGTGGTAAAACTCCAGTTTTTGTCCCCGGAAGTACTGATGTCCCGCGCATCCTCCGCCAGGGTGGGGGAATTACCTTCAACCGTCCCCTCAATGGCGATCCTTTCACCGATAGTACCTGGCGGGGTTCATTAGGGCTTCAATATCAACGAGTTTCTACCACCGATGCGGGTGGTACAGTCATCCCCAAAGATTCAGGCGGTAACGATCTCAGCTTTAGTAAAACTGGACGAGACGATCTCTTGATGGTGCAATTGGGATTGACTCAAGATGGCCGAAATAATTTCGCAGATCCCAGCCAAGGTTCGCTCCTGAAGGTCGGTGTAGACCAATCCATCCCTGTCGGTGATGCCAAGATTTCCCTGACGAGAGTGCGCGGAAGTTTTACGCAATATGTCCCTGTGAAATTGGTCAACTTTAGTCCAGGTAGTCAGTCGCTATTATTCAACGTGCAGGGAGGAACGATCCTTGGTGATGCGCCTCCCTACGAGGCTTTTGCTTTGGGTGGTACGGGGAGCGTACGCGGCTATGAGGAGGGTGCTGTAGGTTCGGGACGTAGTTATCTTCAGGCTACCGCAGAATACCGCTTTCCAGTCTTCTCCTTCTTGGGTTTGGGCATCTTTGCTGACTACGGTACAGATTTGGGTTCGGGTAATAGTGTCGCGGGTAATCCGGCTGGTGTTCGGAGCAAACCAGGGGATGGATTTGGTTATGGGGTTGGTTTGCGCCTTCTTCAGACTCCCCTCCCCCTCCGCATTGACTATGGTATAAATAGTCTCGGTGAAACGCGGATTCAATTTGGACTATCAGACAGAAACTAAGATCGCTAAAAGTTGCTGGCTTTGGTGCTACCGATTCTGTGTAATAACAGTCTAATAGTTGAAAAATGAAAAATAATTCACTCCAACATTCCACCATAGTGCATCCCAAACTAATCCTCATCGGGCCGACAGGAGCTGGGAAAAGTACTCTGGGTTTACTACTAGCCGATCGATTAAACCTGCCCAGTATCTCGATGGATGAGATTGCCGACCCTTATTATAATGAGTGTAATTTTGGCATTGCCGTATTCCAGAAATTACGAGCCAAACAGGGTTTTCTGACAACTCATCGTCAGTGGGAGCCAGTCCGAGTTCATGCCACAGAGCGAGTTATTGCAGAGTATGGGCGGGTTGTCCTCGATCTGGGAGCGGGACACACACACTACGAAGACCTCATTTTGTTCGATCGGGTAAAACGAGCAATTTCGCCATGTCCCAATGTCATCTTCCTGCTACCCTCCGCCGATTTGGATCGATCGGTTCACCTATTGAAAGAGAGGTGTAGATCGGAGCGTGGCGATGACTGGGTAAAAGATGGTTTTGATTTCATCGAACACTGGGTCAAAGATAGTTGCAATCACGATCTAGCAACACTGACTATTTTCACTGAAGGCAAAACGCCAACAGAGACATGTGCAGAAATTATCGAACGCATTTACGCGGATTCGTAGGGGCGGGTGTCTTGTCGTTTTTTTATTCTGGGGGAACCCCAGAATAAAAACGCCGCTTTATGCTAATTAATCTTGCCGTGCAATTAACCTATAAACAAAACCCGCCCAACCCCACTAAAATATGTTGCTCGCCCACATTCATCGAATCGCAAATTCTCTCAACATGGAGGTTATTTGTGGGGTGGGTGGGTTTTGTTTGGGCGTTGTTATAATTCGGCACAGATTGCTAGCATAAACCCACCCCTACAGATTCTGGTGTGGTGACTTTACCAGATTTGACGGACAATATCTATCCATAATCCACTCAAATATCGATCGCATTTACACAAATTCGTAGTTATACTAATTTCGTAGGGTGGGCACTGCCTAGCATGTTCATTCTGTGCCTTTTTAGGCGATAGATGTTCATGCAGAATATGTGAGACTATTTGCATGAAAGCTGCTGTAGCAAAGGCTTTATGCCAGCAGCGACACAAAAACTGCATGAGCAAAAAAGGATGAAATCCTATCAAAATCAACATGCTAGGCAATGCCCACCCTACGTTATATTTCTACGTTATACTCATAAATAACTTATCAATAACAATGCGTCCATACAAAGGTGAATCAGATCTTCAATTAATTATCGATTTATTTGATGCTTGTGAAGCAGTCGATCGAGTAGAACTATCAATCTCGATCGAGCAACTTCGGCTAGCCTTAGAAAATCCGATCGTCGATCCAGTGAAAGATTGGAAACTGTGGGAGGATGCACAAGGACAATTAATTGGTTTCAGTCGATCGTGGATCGAAGAACCAACAGGAGCCGATCTTGCCGATGGTGGCTTATGGTTTATCGTTCATCCCATTGCTCGTGGTGGCGATCTCGAAGCAAAAATGATTGATGTGGCAGAATCACGCACTCGTGAAGTGGCTCAAGAACGCCAGGGAAAGCCTAAATTATTTACTTGGAGTCTCAGCAGTCAAATCGATCGGATTGACCTAATTAAGCAACATGGGTTTGTCGAAAGTCGTCATTTCTTCGATCTATCTAGATCGCTGCATGGCATGATTTCTCTACCCCAATTACCCGCAGGTTTTACGATTCGTTCTGTCGATCCAGCACAAGAAGCACAAGCATGGGTGGATATGCACAACCTATGCTTTTTCGGTCAATGGAATTTTCATCCCCTCACCGTCGAAAGCTATCAACATCACTTAAAAGACCCCGATTACTTACCCGAACTAGACTTAGTGGCAGTCGATGCTCAAGGCAAGTTTGTATCTGCTTGTTACTGCTCGATCGAGTCAGCACACAATACATTTACAGGCAGAAAAGAGGGTTGGGTTGTACTCCTTTTTACCAATCCAGACTTTCAGCGGCGGGGATTAGCAAAGGCAATGCTATTGAGTGGTTTAGCTCGACTCCAAGCTCTCAAGATGGATATTGCGAAAATTGGGGTTGATTCTAGAAATGCTTTTGGAGCTGGAAAGCTATATGAATCAGTCGGGTTCGAGCAGTTTCGCACCAATACAGCCTATGTTAAACATTTGTAGATTTAGTCCTATTTGAGATCCTGTGGTATTGATGCTGGTGCGTTACGGCTTGCGCCTAACACACCCTACACTAACCTAGCTTCTCATTTAGGATCGCTATACATATTCAATCATGATTTACTAACCCATCCCGCCTGTCATCTAGCCAATTCTTCAGCCGAAACAGAGATTTATGTAACGCCTCAATCTCCTCAGTACTCCATTCAGCAAAGATGAGTTGGGCCTCTGGTTCGATTTGAGCGATCGCTTTTTGGTGTGCTTCCAAACCTGCTGCGGTGATGGAGTGAAATTTTACTCGCTTATCCTCTTGACTGACTTCGACATCCAAATAGCCCTTTTCTAGCAAATGCTGGACTGTTTTGGTGATCGCAGGTTGATTTGCCTGAAACGCTGCGGTGAGCTGTGTGATGGTGTAACGCTGGTGTGGAGCGCGGCTAAAGTGGTTTAGCATCGTAAATTGTGGCAATGGCAAATTGCGCGCGATCGTCAATCGATCGAATCTTGTGGTAGTTAACTGGCTTGTCACGCCAATCCAAATCAAAATTTGTCTTAGTTTTTCAGGTTCGTGAAAACTCATATCTTTTTGTGACTAACAAATCTGACAAATCTCTACAGGGAGAAAGATCTACTTGTCTAGCATATCTCGATCGCCTCAAGATTTCCACAGTATTACGTTTCACCAATCAGAGATCTTTAACTTTGACACCATTGCTTAAATACTCGATCGCCATTTAAGTGAGTAGCAAATCTTGCAAATCGCGACGGGGTGAGGGTGCAATCGGCCCAGCATATCCCAACCTCACCAGCATTTGGACTGTTTGTCCGGGAGGAATATCCAGCATCGCAAACAATCCTCGTTGTAATGCCTGCATCTGGGCATACTCTTGGATCGCCTGACTCATGGGATGTATTGCTACGCCTAATGCCGTTGCTTTGAGATTGAGCCGTGCATATGCCCGACCCACTGCTAGCTGTGTCGTTCGACGGTTATTCGTTGTGGTCATCCAGGCAAATGCTGGTGTGGCGACAGCCCATTCGCGGGACATGACTATGCTAGATTTAAACGCATCGGAGGTAGGATCGGCCAACTTTGCTCGACTGATAATCCCGAATAAGCTTCCCCAGCCAATTGGTGCCCCAGTCAAAGAAATTCCATTGCGATATCGATCGACTTCTTCTGCCCCAATCCGCATTACATCTATGCTTTCCTGGTATATATCTGGTGTGCGCTGCTCAATTTCCATCGCTGATTGGACGATTTCCTGTAATCCCAGGACGCGGGATCGATCGGTCGCAATTGTGAGTTGGCAATCGCGATCGGTGTAAGCTGTGGCTAAACCTTGGCTAGAATCGGAGCTTAGGGGTCTGCTCATGTCGTATGGGACTTTGGCACTGCGTCGGTGCAAAATCTGCTGAAATAGGGGGTCTGGCTTGCGGGTGGCATCGGGGATGAGTCGAATTGAAGCAACGGGTCGATCGTCAATCCGATCGCCAAATTCTCCCTTGGGAAATTTGATGATTTCTGTCCGATGTCCTGCGGTACTGGCGGCTAAATCCAACAACTCCAGGAAAGCACCATGCCCGATCGAGATCTGGCGCGAGAATGGATCTGTTTTGGGGAGCAACCTTGTCCGATCGCAATACAAGTCAATTTGTCCAGGCTGGCGCAGATCGACAATCCAAGGCTGCATGTTATGCGGATTGGGTGCCAAGATAGCATAAGCCAGTAAGCGTTTGCGAAGATCCGGTTCAGTTGATTTCGCCCCAGCCCAAGCCGCGATTGCCGTTGATGGCATCTTGTCCAGATCGATGGACGCTTTACCTGCTGCCATAATTATGGCTGAAGATCCAGCGATTAGAATAAATTTGCGTCGAGACAGCGGCATAAATCTTCCATTACATTCTCAAGAATATAATAGCATTCTTGAGAATGTAATGGGGATTGCTATCAATACGCGTATTAGGATTGCTATATTCATGATTTTACTCAAACGTCGGCTGCGCTTGCATTTTCGCGCTTGCAAATCATGACTAAGCAGTTGGCTTTGCTGCCGAGGTTCATAAACTTGGTAGTAAACGATCGAGAGAACAAACATCCTTGACAACATTCCTAAGAATGTTATTATATTCTCAAGAATGTTTCTAAAAATTTATGATATCCCCTAAAAAGTCTTTGTATACACTCACAGGCTGGTTGCTGATTGCCGAAAGCCTGCTAATTTTTGTCCCCCTCTCGGTGCTGGGTAGTGCGATTAATTGGCCTAAAAGTTTGGGAGATCCAGCCGACAAAATTCTGCCGCTGTTGGTGCAAAATGCCCCAGCAGTGAGGTTTGGCTATCTGGTTTATCTGGTTTACTCGATCCTATTTTGGGTTGTGGCTAGCTTGACGATTCAGGTGCTCAATGATGAGGAAACCGACTCGATCTCCCTGCGGATTGCGGCTGGGTTTGGGATTGCTTCAGCGGTTGCTCGTTGCTTGGGAATCATTCGGTGGTTGGTGGCAATGCCTGCTCTAGCAACACTTTACACCGATCCGAGTATATCTGCTCCTACCCGCGAATCGATTGCTGTAGTTTACCTCGCTCTGAATGATTATGCTGGCTCGGTAGGTGAAGTGTTGGGGGTGAGTTTATTTGCGGGATTATGGTTGGCGATCGTCTCTTTTAAAATTTTACAAACTAGAATATTACCGCGCTGGTTGGGATTTTTGGGACTGATATCGGCAACTATATTAGGTATTCAATTAGCTAAGTTATTTGGGGTGGATTTGGGCGCATTTATATCGATTTCGGTGAGCGTTTTACACCTGTGGTTTTTGGCAATGGGAGTTGTTTTAGTAGCAAGTGCTGCAAGAGTCGATCGGCAAGTTGTTAGATAGTTGGCGGTTAAAACCGCACCTATAGATACAAAGTCCGCCTAAAGCTGTACTAATTTCCTAGCGACTTAATAGATAAAATTATGGACACTTCTCGATCGGAACTTCACGTTATTTTTGGTGCGGGTGCTTTAGGTATAGCAATCGCTCATCAACTCCTGGCAAATGGCGAACGGGTACGAATGGTGAATCGGAGTAATAAAGAGATGTTTTCGCCCGATTTAGAATTAATTATCGGTAATGCTGCCGTTGGCGTAGCCTCCGCCTTGCGGAATCGATCTTTCACTCAGGAAGTCTGCAAAGGGGCACAGGTGGTCTATCACTGTGCCAATCCCAGGTATCATTTCACGAAGTTTATCAAAGCTTTTCGGGATATATCTACACCCCATCAGGCGGCAATTCGCAATACAATTGGATGGTATCGTCAATCCCGATTATAGCACTTTCATCATCGGGATATTTTTACTATGTAGTAATAGATTTTCCCCGCTTCACTTTTGATACCAAAGAATCGCTGTTTGTATCAAACCAACGATAAAACCCAGTACTCCACCGAGATTGACGATGCCTTCCAATTCACTTTTGACGATACCTTGAATTCCGGCTTCTAGTTCGGCGGGAGAGGTAGATTCGATCCGATTGATGATGACTTTATCGATACTCAAAATCGGGATGACTTGGGTAACGATTTGTTCGAGATCTCGTTCTAGATATCGATCGATAATCTTTGCTAATTCTGCACTCACCACATCCAAAGATGATGTGAGAATAGTCGAGCTACGCAGCCGACTAATGACCACATTAGCGATGCTATCCCAATCGAGGGAATCTGTAACCCCTTGAATTAGTTCCACACCCTTACTTTGAATATAGCTACGCACGCTATCACCCATCGTTTTGCGAAGTTGTTTGACTGTCGCTACAGGCAGATTTTGGAGAGAAAGTTCGCGGAGAATTTCTCTAACGCGATTGCGAATATTTAGGGCGACAATGAATTCACTGATGGTTTGATTTGCCTTTTCTCGATCGTCCAAACAGAAAGTCCGCAGCCGATTGAGGGCGTTACGCACGCCGAATAAATTAGCCACCACCCAATAGGTACCGCTACTTTTTTCGCGCAAACCTTCGTCGATCACTTGAATATTGCGATCGGTCAAAAAATCGATTAGTGCCAACCGCAGTACTTCAGGTGGTAAAATTGCGTCGATCGACCAATCAGCCAGTTGTTTTGCTTGGGCATCAGTCAGCTCGAATTCTAGTAATATGCGATCGAATATTCGATCGAGTAGCGGCTCCAAAAAGTCTGTTTTTCGCGCTAGCACCCTCAACCAACGGGGAAAAGACTCACCTAATAAATCTTTGAGAATACTTGCCAGTACCTTGACTGTCTTTTGCTCTTTATCGACTTGAATCTGCTCCAAAGCCAATTGCAACAGCCAGGTAATCGCCGCCTGCACTCGCTCTACTTCTAGCAGTCGTTTGGCGATATTTTGCAGTTCTGAGGGCGTGAGCAATGACCCCATAATCGTATCAGAAATCCGCGTTGCCAATCGCCCTTGGTTGCTAGGAATCAAACCTGGAGTGAATGGCACTTGATATTTACCAACATATTTCGCCGTATAAGGACGAAACAGCATTTTGATCGCCACATCATTGGTAAAATAGCCGACAACAGCACCAGCCACAGGTGGAGCCAAATATAGCCACAATTGGAACAAGGACAATGTATTTACATGGTGAAATCTGGATTCAATTTTTATTATACCAATCTCTCGCCTCAAAGGTTCGGATGGCAAACTGGCGATCGATCGCTTGGTAGCTGAAAAAATCGATCGAAGATGTGTTAGAAAGGTATCCTTGCCCTCACCCCCAGCCGGAACCGCAGGTTGTGGCGGGGTGAGGGCAACGGGACTTTGCTTGTACAGAGACTACCCAGAGTTGGCAAGTGCTACCCATATAATTTTCAAACAGCCTCTAAGATGTGTTAGAAAGGTAGCCTAAAGTATCTTATTCAGAATCTCCCGCCGCTCATGCCGATCGATCGAGCCGACCAATTACTTAGCAGTTATCATTACGATCTACCAGAGGATCTTATCGCTCAGTCTCCAGTAGTACCACGAGATCGATCTAGATTGCTAGTCGTCGAGCCAGAAAGTGGACACCAACACCGTCATTTTCACGAGATTGGCGACTTCCTCGCACCTGGAGATTTACTGGTGTTTAATAATACCCGTGTGATTCCAGCGCGGATTTATGGACATAAGGCGACTGGCGCAACAGTAGAAATATTGCTGATTTCCGAGCGGTACCACAATTGCTGGTTAGCATTAGTCAAACCAGGGCGAAAGCTCAAAATTGGCACCGAAATTATCTTCCCCCCTCGGTGCGCGGGTAGTGGTATCGCGCCGATTACCGCAACAATTATCGACAGAGATGAAGCTACTGGCGGAAGACTATTGAAATTCGCGCTACCCAATGATGTGCCCCTGCTGCAAATTTTGGCAGACTTTGGCGAACTACCATTACCACCCTACATTGCGGCGAGTGAGTCCAGCCCCGAACAATATCAAACAGTCTACGCCAAAGTACCGGGGGCGATCGCCGCACCCACCGCAGGGCTACACTTTACCCCAGAATTGCTCGCACAATTGGCAGCCAATGGCATCCAGCAAACTCATGTTACCCTCCATGTGGGCATCGGTACTTTTCGCCCTGTCGAGACAGAAGATATCACCACTCACCCGATGCACCATGAATGGTTGGAAATCGACGCTGAAACTATCGATCGAATCGCCGCCACCAAAGCCGCAGGCGGCAAAGTATACGCCGTGGGCACCACCGCAGTCCGCGCCCTGGAAACAGCAGCTCTGACGGGCAAATTGCAGCCTTACAGAGGCGAAACTAATATCTTTATCTACCCTGGTTATAAGTGGCAGGTAGTAGATGGCTTGATTACCAATTTTCATCTCCCAGGTTCGAGTCTGATGATGTTGGTCAGTGCGGCGATCGGTCGCCAAAGATTGCTAGACTTATACCAGCTTGCTATTGCCGATCGATATCGCTTCTATTCCTTTGGCGATGCCATGTTAATTAGAAAGTTCGAGCGATTTGAACCTTAGTCATTTGGTACAAATGCGAAGCAAACTACCTTCAATCCAAAATCCAAAATCCAAAATCCAAAATCCAAATGACAGCCAAATTAATAGTTCTAACTGGCCCAAGTGGCGTAGGTAAAGGTACACTCTTGCAAGCTCTATTAGCTCGTCATCCCGAATTATACTTATCCATATCCGCAACTACTAGATCTCCCCGTGGACTTGAAGTAGAGGGAGTCGAGTACTATTTCTATACTCGCGACAGGTTTGAGGCGGCGATCGCGGCAGGTGAGCTGTTAGAATGGGCGCAGTTTGCTGGTAACTATTATGGCACGCCGATCGGCCCAATTAAAACTCAGCTCGATCGCGGTACCTCAGTAATACTGGAAATAGAATTGGCTGGAGCCAGACAAGTCGCCAAAATCTTCCCCACCGCTCTGCGAATTTTCATCCTCCCACCCGATATCGCCGAACTAGAAACCAGGATTCGCGAACGTGCTACCGATAGTGAAGCCGCTATTTTGCGTCGCTTGGAGCAAGCAAGAGTCGAAATCGCCGCCGCTGATGAATTCGATGCGCGAATTGTCAATGACGATTTCGAGGTAGCATTAGACGAACTCGATCGACTGGTGAGATGATAGAATGCGGGTTACAAGAGTTTTATTTTTAAAAACCACCGATACCCATAATCTATATTTAAGCCTAAAACCTATGTGGTGGGCAGTGCCCACCCTACTAGGATTGGTGAGATAGAGAGCGTGGATTGAACCCGCTTGCCGCATAGTTATTTGAATTGCTGCGTATTCCCTTTACCCCACCCCAGCCCTCCCCTTGCCAAGGGGAGGGAGCGAAAGCCCCCCTTTGCAAGGGGGGTTGGGCAGGGTAAAACGGGATTTCGATCTCCATAAAATAAACGATTGTGTCACCAGACTTATTCTAGCGATGGCTACTCTTCCCACGAATCCAAGTCTAGAGCAGGAGAACCACCTCGATCGAGTTGTTTGAAGACTACCTTGAGTTGGAACCATAATAGCACCGCAACAAATAGAGTCATGGGCAACGAAATCCCATAAGCAAGTATGGGGGGGAAGCCGAAGATCTCCAATCCAGAGGAGAGAAAAAAGATAATTCCCAGACAAATACCCAGAAATGGTAAGCGGAGATTGATACCATCGCTGTCTTCTAGCCGAATGTTGGTGCGATCGATTTTCCACTCATTGACGTTTTGGCGTAAAATGCCATTAAAAGCCGCACCGCAAGCGATACCAGCAAATAATCCGGCAAAAAGAATAAAATAGGGCGGATCTTGAGAAAAGTAATACAAGGGAAACTCCTTAAAATGGCTGATGCTGGGATTTATCCCAGCGAGTTATATTTGGCATAGAAGGTTGGACATGCTTATCTAGGTTAATCAATTAAGCACCCAAAATTCAACAAGTCTTTTTAGTAATGCTGGTCTCACTCCTAAATATTGCTAAAGGAAATCGGGGTTTCAACTTTAAGGCTGGTAGTTAGCGTGCTAATTACTAGCTTTTTTATTTTATGCGCTCGGAGTCAAAAAAGCTCCACTAAATGGCTGATGTCGGTAGCCTTTGATGCGAGTTATATTTGGTACAGAAGGTTGGAACAGCTTATCGATATTAGTCAATTAAGCCGCCAAACTTCAGTAAGTCTTTTTAGTAATGCTGGTCTCACTCCTCCACGTTACTAAGGGAAATCGGGGTTTCAACTTCAAGGCTGGTAATTGGTTCGCTAATTACTAGCCTTTTTTATTTTATGCGCTCGGAGTCAAAAAAGCTCCACTAAATGGCTGATGTCAGTAGCCTTTGACACGAGTTATATTTGGTACAGAAGGTTGAAACAGCTTATCGATATTAGTCAATTAAGCTGCCAAACTTCAGTAAGTCTTTTTAGTAATGCTGGTCTCACTCCTCCACGTTACTAAGGGAAATCGGGGTTTCAACTTTTAGGCTGGTAATTGGTTCGCTAATTACCAGCCTTTTTTATTTGACTCCGCCAAACCTTTCCAATGGCCAAAACCGAAAGCAAGCATGTCCGACAATATTAACTTGGGGCAAAAATCCCCAGATGTGAGAGTCATTACTATTATTCCGATTATCGCCCATGACAAATAATTGAGCGGGGGGAACGACCATCGGCGACATGAGATAATTGGGCGGCTCGGCAATATAGTTTTCTACCTGCAACACTCGATCGACAAATACATGTCCATCCTTAATCTCGATCGTATCACCTGGCAGACCGATAACTCGCTTGATAAATGCCTGATCTCCTAGATAACCCTGTGCTTGCAACTGAGGGGGAGGAGCAAAGACGATAATATCACCTCTATGGGGGGGATGACCCAGGTAGGAGAGCTTTTCGACGATTAACCTGTCACCTATCTCCAGAGTTGGTATCATCGATTCTGAGGGAATATAGCGGGGTTCGGCGACAAATGTCCGAATTGTTAGAGCCAATCCCAATGCCAGAATCAGAATTTGAATATTTTCGCCCCACTTTTGCCACCATTGCACCAAGATAGGAGTGGGTGTTTTTGAGGGTGTGGGAGTGGATGGATCTAGATTACTCATCAGACAGGGATATTTAACAATGCGATCGAAAGGGCAAATAGTCGAGTAGATCGCAATTAATAGGTGCGATCGCTATTATAGAACCCATTTGAGATCTTTTTAGATTCTGGTGGAGGAGGGTAGGTTTTGTTTAAAATCGAACATAGCATCGACAATTACTAGCATAAACCTACCCCTACAGATCTATTGACGAATCAATGACGCATTTTTTCAACCAACCGTAGGGGCGGGTTTATGCTAAAAATCCTCGTCTAACACAATTATCTTCCAACAAAACCCGCCCTCCCTCACTAGCAACACGGTTCGGTTGAGCAACCCAGCCCCCTGTCTTCTCAAATGAGTTCTTAGCTAGAGACGCAAAAATCCCCGACTTCTCCAAGAAGTCGGGGATTTCGGAGCATAACTACCTAGAAACGGTAGCCAGCACCGAGGACTACATTAGTTGTCTGACCGCTAGTCAAAGGTATAGACAGAGCTGCTTTTAGCTCGATATTCTCATTGATATCAAAGTCAGCACCACCAGTTAGATAGACAGTAGTAGATGAAGCATTAACACCACTCGCACTTGCTACAGCTACACCGCCTCCGAGGAATGGAGTGATTTGAATTGCCTTGGCAGGATTTGGTAGGTTGAAATCATAGGTTAATCCAGATCCAAATACAGTCGCGCCATTAGGAAAAAACACAAAAGGGCGAACAGAAAGAGTATCGCTTACACCAAATTTGGAGTCAACCCCGATCGCCGTTGTCCCATTACCGATAACGATTGCTGGGCCGACTACATTTTGACCAATTCCTGCTTTTGCTGGTGCGCTAAAGCCCAACGCAACAACAGAAGTACACAACATTACCAACGCAACAATATTCTTTTTCATTTGGATTCTCCGAGGGTTTAAGTAGATAGCTAAACTCAACCTTTTGCTTACCCAAGTCCGCACTCTGTCAGAATCAAGATAGTCAGGGAAAGGTTTTGCCTGCTCATGTGATGATTGACGAGGGGGGTGAAATGAAAGTTCCGAGGATAGTTTTAGCGATTATCTACCGAAACTAGGAATCTAGATGTCGATCGGGATAAAATGCGACCGACATCTAGATTATTTGGGGAGATTCCACCAACACACGAAAACCATTGACCTAGAAGTTGTATGTAACGTTAACGCCAAAATTAGTAGTGCTACCTGGATTTTGAATATTAGTTGAATCGATTTTTACTCCTCTATAAAGATTATATGTTGCGTTGAGTCCAGCGGTTAGATCTGGTGTAATGGCAAAATCAGCACCTGCTGTTAAGCCAACATTGATTTCACTAATATCAATTTGAACTGGGGTGAAGCCCTTAGTCCCCGTAACAGATACGGCAGTGCTCAAAATTTTGGGGCCAATATATCCAGTTATTTTGCTGTCAGGAGATTTAAAATCATAGGTGGCAGATATTCCATAAGCTAAACCAGAAAAGTTGTCTACACTTTGGGCGATGGCGTTAATGTCATTGGCTGTATAAGATCCACCAATAGCTTGAGTCAGGTTGCTGGTGGTGACAGTAGTTTTCCGACCGAATAAAACTATTGGTCTAACGGAAAAATTTTCGCTGAGAGGATATTTACCTGCAATACCAAAAGACGCGCCACTCCCACCAAATTCAATGGCTGGGCCGATCGAGTATTTTTTTTCTCTTACTGGAGCCGTCGAACTAGGGGTTTCTGCTGACTTTTCTGCTGCTTTTTCGGCAACGGGAGCAGTCGAGCTAGGTGTTTCGGCTGATTTTTCGGCTGATTTTTCAGCGGGAGCAGTCGAACCTGGGGTTTCTGGTGTTGGTGCTTCTTGAGCAAACACACTACTCTGAGTCAGAATCGAGGCTACGGCTGAAATCGCGATTAGTGTTAATTTCACAATTTAATTTTTTTTGAATATTTGCTGCTCACTGGCAGAATACTCAAGAGAATATTAATTATCTATATAAAACACTACGTTAAACTTCGATACAAAAACTTACTCAAATGAAATTTATCTAGTTAAGGAATAGTCAAAATCGGGTCATCACCACCTATACTCAGTCCAGCATTGGCATTGAACGCCCTGCTAGGGAAGTTTATCCCCTCCAAATCACTTCGCCCAGAGGCTAATCTAAATAGGGTTTTGGAGTTAATGCCGATATTGCCGACTGTAGCATCGAGCGCAGACCGATCGAGTGGATTTATTGATGCGGAGATCGGGATATCGATCTTCAAGTCGTCTTGAGGATTAAAGGTACCCCCTCTGAAGATAAATTTATCACCTTGGACAACTATCGGCCGAACTACAAATGGTTGACTAGCATCGATGGTAACTCTAAAGTTAAAAGAGGTACCCGTACCAGAAAATTCGATCGTCGGTACGACAGAGATTGGTTGGGTCTGGGCAGATACCAGACTAGGAGCTAGAATTGCTGGTACGGTAGTCAGTGCAATGAGAAGATCGCGCTTTATCATTCGATCGCTAGAATATATTACATATCCGTAAATATACTTAATGCTATAGCGATCGTCAATCCAAAAGCTTACCCGATCGCTACTTTCAGTCGATCGGCGTAAGCTTTTGGATTGACGATCGCAGTGCCACTATTGAATAGTAATACAGTACTTTTCATCATCAAACGTATGAGCGAATATTAGTAATAGCCATATTTCAGCAAAAATTCATAACTAGTAATAAGTATTGCCCCAGAGACATACCTTTAATCTAAAAAATCAGTCAATCACTAGCCCATTTGAGTGCTTCCTCGAAAGTAAACTCAGAAATTTCATCGACGATACCAATCTCGATGACAGCTTGAAGAACGATCGAACATTGTCTACCTGTAATAGTTTCGCGATCGAGTCCCCAGTTTTTAAAAAAAAGTGAGATGATTTTAGGTGCTTGTCCACAAACGATCGAACAGCCTGGTTCATCGACTGCGATCGAGTATTCTACTAGGGTAAATGTATTGCTTAATTGTTTTTCCCATACAGGTCGATCGGGCATATCTCAATTTTTTGTAGAACCTTTATATTTTCCCAGATAAATAGCAATATATAATATTAGTAATCCATCACCCCTCCGGCAATGGTTCAAACACCGATTAGACCAATCGATCTCGATACTTTCCTCAGACTACCAGAGACAAAGCCTGCTAGTGAATTTATTGCCGATCGCATCATCCAAAAACCAATGCCTCAAGGAAAACATAGCACTATTCAAGGCGACCTTGGAGCCGCTCTAAATATTGCACTCAAGCCTGATAAAATGGCTCGCGCTTATCCTGAATTACGTTGCACCTTTGGCGGACGTTCGACTGTACCCGATCTTGCTGTATTCACCTGGGAACGCATTCCCCGCGATGATGACGGCAAAGTTGCTAATATATTTGCACTCGCGCCCGATTGGACGATTGAAATTCTTTCACCCGAACAAAGTCAAAGCAAGGTCGTCCGCAATATTTTACACTGCCTCAGCCACGGTACTCAAATGGGCTGGTTAATCGACCCAGAGGAAGAACTAGTATTTGTATATTTAGCCGATCGAACAATTTCAGTTTTCGATTCTCCAAAGGAGAGGCTACGCCAACGAGATGATTTATTACCTGTACCCGATTTTGCTCGCTCGGTTCAATTGTCTGTCGCTCAACTATTTAGTTGGTTGGAAGGATAAAAGTAAAACCCCCGACTTCTCGCAAGAAGTCGGGGGTTTGAGCGTCTCAAACAATTAAGCTTTAAAAGTTAGAATCGGTCGCATTTTTGCCACCACTTCAACCATTCCCGCCGCTACTTGGGTATCGATAACTCGATCGATCGACTTATAGGCTGCCGGAGCTTCCTCAATTCGTCGCTCTGGGCGTAAGGTGATGCAATCTACCCCCTCGGTCAAACCTAAATCTGACTCGGTGTATTTTGCCCCAGCGCGAGTCAATTTAAACCGCGAAATCGCTCTGCCCGCACCATGAGCCGCAGAATTGAGATATCGATCGTTGCCCAATCCGGCGAGGAGATAGGAAGCTGTACCCATCGAGCCAGGGGTAATTAATAATTGCCCAGCAGCAGCGGCACAAGCTCCCTTGCGGACGATCCAACCGTCGGCTTGGGGAAATGTGAGGTTGTGGGGAATATCGCAGACTAGAGGGGCTGCTAGCTCGCCGTAGACTTGGCGCAGTCGCAGCCGGAGTAGTTCGGCGAGAATTAAGCGATTAACAAAGGCATAATTAGCCGCTGTGGCTTCGGCTTGGAGATATTCGGCGACTAAATTGGGGTCGGTGGTAGTGGAGAGGGGGAATAGACTAGAATTGGGGAAAGGATAGCCTTTGAGCCAAGCGGCTTTGGCTCTGTCGCGCCACATCCCACCGATATATTTGCCTACTGTGCGGGAACCGGAGTGGATGGCGATCGCTAGTTGTCCAACTTTGACATTTGATTCGTACGCAAGTCGCGGATGACGGATTTCGACTACTTCTTGGATTTCGACAAAGTGATTTCCCCCGCCAATGGTGCCCAAATCCCCGTCGCGAATCAATCCCGTTGCGGGAACTAGTTCGCTAGGTGCCCATTTTGAGCTTCCCGACATGGAACCGAGAAATTGGATGAGATCGATCTCCCGCCACAATTGAGCGAAATCCGATTTTGCCACACTCCCCATCGGCTGCTTGGACATTTGCTCCAACCAGCCAGGGATACCATCATTAAACATCGCCTGACTGGTGGCGGCTGTCATGGTTACATCCCGCGTACCGAAAAAATAGTCTCCGCGCATCAACGCGACAAATTCGTCCCGTTTGGCGAGGAAATCTTCGATCGAGAGATCGACGACATGAAGCCGCATCCCGCAATTGATATCGCTCCCAACGGCGGCGGGAACGACCATTCCCTGGGTTTGAATGACCGAACCGATCGCAACTCCCGTATCTCCAGGATGGAAGTCTGGGGTAGCAATGGTGCGAGTAACTTTACCACCGCCGGGATGGGTGAGGTTAGTTAATCCAGCGAGTTGTTGGAAGGCTTTTCCTTCGATCGGGAAGTCTGGCGGTAGTAGTACTTCTGCTGTATCTTGGCAGTTATTGAGCCGGATGGTATAAACTTTGTCATCGTAACTGACATCCAATCCTTGCTTGGCGAGAGCACGGAGGAGTCGGAGGGTATTCTTGGGCTGCTGCATAAAAGTCTGTCACCAATACCGCTGTGGGTGTTGGCAATTATTTTTGTATAGGTTGACTGGGTTTCAGCAGCCGCAGTCGATGGTGGTTGGATTTTTTTATTAGTTAATTTGGGCTGATTTGCCCTAAATTAATATTAGCTTGGAGGTTCGATCGATGTCAATAGAGATGAGGGGTTCAATAGTTTTATTTTTAAAAACTAGCTTCAGATGGATTTCAATTTTCAAGCACCATCCATTTCAGAATACCCAAAATTCGATCGATTGGGTCGAGAGGATATTCAGTGACATCAATGGTTAACTCTCGTCCGGTTAGCTTGAGAAACTGCCACTGTGTCCCTGTCGTCACACTACCATAGATAGTGGGTATTTCTTGACCCTTGGCTAAGTTGAATTTTTGAGCAGCTACCATCTCTGCTGCACACTGTCCCCAGCCAGCATTGAGTTCTCCTTTCTTCGCCTCAATCAAAACGATCGCGGGAGCCTTGATAATCAACTCATTGCTCGATCTAGTTAAGAGAAAGTCACAGATTCCATTTAGCCCAGATTGGGCATCGATACTAAAATCTACTCCAGAAAATAGACCAATTTGACGATCGAGCAGTTCTCTCAGTTCAAACAGTAGCGGCGCAACAATTAATTCCGATCTGACTTTTTCACTTCCTTGAGCCGCAGCAAAAGAAGCTGATACGGCTAAAGAGTCTTTAAACCATGTCCGCGCAGGTAGTCTTGGTAGATCGACGAAAAAGACTCCTTTGAGAACATTAAGATCGAACTGTTGCTCGACCTGAGTTAGGGTGAAATTGCGATAGGACACAATCGAGTTAAATTAGTAGTAGTTCGATTATAGCAATCCTAAATGTGCAGCTACTCCCTTTTCACCCAAAAAATAGAAGATTCGATGCGATTCGCTTTGATTTTTTGAATCGCAGAGGCGCATACTATCTCCAAAGGAGAGGCTGCGCCAACGCCAACAGTGCGAGAAGGACGCAGAGATAAAAATTAGATTTTGAATTGAGTCTTAGAGGGTGTTTGAAAAGTCAAATTTGTTACCTTCACCCCTGGAGAATCCCCCCCCAGCCCACCTTAAAAAGCGGACAGGCGATCGCGCGGAGGTTCCCTCCGCATGTGTTGCACCAAGCAGCGGATGTGCGTACCGTTCGGGTTCCCCGACGGTTTAGCACACCAAGCGGGGGATTTTCTAGGGTCTGCGTATTAAAAATAACTTTTCAAACACCCTCTTATTTGAATCCAAAATCCAAAATCCAAAATCCAAAATCCAACTCATTCCCATTCGATCGTCCCAGGAGGCTTGGAAGTGATATCATAAACCACCCGATTGACACCTTTTACTTCATTAACAATGCGGTTGGAAACAATCTCTAGAAACTCATAGGGCACCCGCGACCAATCTGCCGTCATGCCATCTTCACTAGATACACAGCGGAGGACGATCGGATGTGCGTATGTCCTTTGGTCGCCCATTACTCCAACGCTATTTACGTCAGCTAAAAGTACTGCAAAAGCCTGCCATAGCTTATCATATAGTCCTTGTTTATTAACTTCTTGACGAACGATTAGATCGGCATCACGGAGGATATTTAGCCGCTCGGCGGTGACTTCACCAATGATCCGAATTGCCAAGCCTGGGCCGGGAAATGGTTGACGCTTGACGATTTCTTCGGGTAAACCGATCGATTTGCCTAGTTTCCGCACTTCATCTTTAAATAGTTTGCGGAGGGGTTCGACGAGTTTGAATTGAAGGTCTTTTGGTAAACCGCCGACATTGTGATGACTCTTGATTTTGACTGCCACTCGTTCGCCCGATTTGGGATCGACATTCGTATCGGCGGACTCGATTACGTCGGGATATAATGTACCCTGAGCGAGGTAGTCAAATGGCCCTAATCGTTTTGATTCGGATTCAAATACGCGGATGAATTCTCGACCGATGATTTTGCGTTTTTGTTCGGGATCTGTCACTCCAGCAACGGCATTGATAAACCGCTCTCGTGCCATGACATATTCAACTTTGATGTGGAATTGGTCTTTGAATAGTGCGACAAGACGTTCTGGTTCTAGCTTCCGCATGAAGCCTTGATCGATAAACATACATGTCAATTTATCACCGATCGCCCGATGCAATAGAAATGCTAAAGTAGAAGAATCCACACCGCCAGATAATGCGAGCAATACTTTTTTATCGCCAACTCTAGCGCGAATTTCCCGAATAGATTCTTCGACAAATGCTTCTGTCGTCCAAGTTGGGTCGCAACCACAGATATGATAGACAAAGTTGCGAATTAAAGCACTTCCACCGATCGAATGTACGACTTCGGGGTGAAATTGTACGCCGTATAATTTCCGCTGTGGATCGGCGATCGCCGCGCAAGGTGTATTCTCAGTATGGGCGAGTAGCTCAAATCCCACGGGTAATGTTTCACAGGAGTCACCATGACTCATCCACATTGTCGTCCCATCATCGACATTAGTTAATAGATCTGTAGGATCGTTAATTTGCAGCTCCGCTTTACCATATTCAGCTTTTTTTGCCTTGACTACTTCGCCGCCGAGTTGTTGCACCATCAACTGCATTCCATAGCAGACACCCAATACTGGAATACCCAGATTCCAAATTTCAGGATCGCATTTGGGTGCGCGATCGTCGTACACTGAACTAGGGCCACCAGAAAGGATAATCCCCTTGGGATTTAATAATCTCAGTTGCTCGGCGGTAGTGCGATAAGAAATCACCTCCGAATAAACCTGTGTCTCCCGAATTCGACGAGCGATTAGTTCCGAATACTGGGAGCCGAAGTCCAGAATTACGACCATTTGATGATTTAACTTGGTCTTTTCGATCGGATTAATGGTTTCGGTTTGCGTTGTCACAACTCTCTCCTGTAGGGGTGGTAGGGTGGATGGGTGGATGGGTGTTAGGGTGGACGAGATTGGTTTCAATCCAAAATCCAAAATCCTTCCGTTAGATAGTCATTTCAAAATATCGGCGATCGAGACTTATTAAAAAATTGTTAATATTCGATCGACTCTAACACAACTGCGCCAACAATGTTGAACCGATCGGACTGGCGACGATGATTTCTCTTTGGCGATCGAATAATACAGAGCCGACAGTCACCCGTCGCTGACTTTGACTATAGATGTAGGTATGCGAGCGAGCATCAATCCGATCGGCAATATATCCATAAACTAGCTGCCCCCAAATACTCCCCTCTCGCCCATCGATTTCCCTCAGATACCCCAACACCGCCTCCGCCGTCTCGCACTCGAACATACCGCCTAATAGTGGGGCTGGTAGACCTATTCTCGCCGCCGCTGCCACTAAGATTTCCAACCGCCCATCAGCTAAATGATGGTGAGTGTGAAAAATACCCCCCGACAGCTTGAGTAACTTACCATGATAGCCAAATAGTAGCAACTGAGGGATATTCAATATGCCCGCCTCAGTTAATAATGGCCCCAACCAGTTGGCTGTCTTGATGATGCGCTCCCGATCGACACCCATTTTCTGCGCCAGATCCAGTCCATTTTCCCCAATACAAAAAACTAACGGTAACTGAAGATCTAGCGTAGTAGCTTTCCCACGCAATTCACTCAAACATAAGTCCAATTGACCCGGCGCACTCAAGGGTTGGGAGATGCCTGTAGTACCCAATAGTGACAAACCCTCGACTACGCCAAATGACTGATTTGATGTTCGCGTCGCCAAAATTTTCCCTTCTGGCAAAATAATCGTTACGCGAATTTTTTGGCTCTCACTCAGGAATGGGGCTAAGTTCGCCTGTAACAGCCGCCTAGCATAGCTATATATCGCAGGTAGATTATCGAGATTTGACTGCTTCCCGACCCCTTCTCCCCCCAATATAGCGACAGGTTCCACCTGACTGACATCCGCCCATTCCACTACAACCCAAATCGCCATGTCGCGAGTCAAGTCCAAATTGTCCCCAGGATCGCTGCGAGTAATCCCCAAGGCCATTCCAGTCTGGATGATGGCGACTTGTTCGATCGAGATTTCTACCCGTTGCGGCGGATCTAATAAATCTACAGTGACAATAGATCGATCGTCACCTAGATCGATCGATCTAGATTGTTGTAAACACCGCAATGCGGCGATCGCGCTAGCAGTTGCAAAGACAGGAAGAGTATAACCAGAGCGCATAATTACCAATTTCAAGGGACTGTAGGGGTTTTGTTTATGCAAACAACCATCGCTCCTACTATGAACCTACAACAAAACCCACCCTCCCCACCAGAATATCCAGCATGTGATGAAATCCGAGCGTTATTGGTGGAGAGGGAATTACCAATTTCAAGGGACTGTAGGGGTGGGTTTAGGCAAATAACCATCGCTCCTGCTATGAACCGACAACAAAACCCACCCTCCCCACCAGAGTATCCAGATCGTAGGGTGTGTTAGCACAGCGTAACGCACCTTCTCGATCGAGTAATAACTTCAATTCTCCCAGTCTTGTAGCTTTATCCCTTTAACGCAATTAAGCAACTCCACTAATTAAGTCGCGATCGTCATCTAAGGATAAATCGATTCCTTCGTCATCGATGACAATTTCATCGTCGCCACCTGCTCCATAGAGTCGCCCATCGGGATACCCCAATTCAGTCATGGTGGAAGAAGATAATGGCTGAAACACCAACATTACCTCAACTGGGAGATTTTTGAATTCTGAGGGCATTCTTACCTGTAAGAAGCCATCCGCATTAACTTGAGTTTTTAATTGAATACTCTGGATCTCGCTCCCGATTGATAATGAAGTTTAATAGCTATCCATACTAGTTTTAGTATGCTAGATTTAGCAACTATGCTTGTTTTACCGATCCTCATGCAATATATCCACGATCGGCTGTGGATCGTAATAAAGCCATTAATAATTTACTGTCAATTGCTCACCATCCATTTGAGGATACCTAGAATACGTTCGACAGGAGTAACTTGATATTCATTTAGATCGATCGTTAGATCCTGATGTTCCAGCTTGAGAAATTGCCACAACTTCCCACTAGTAACGCAGCCATAAACAACCGGAATAACCTTCTCCTCATTTGCATTAAAGATTTGAGCTGCAACCATTTCCGCCGTACACTGTCCCAATCCCACATCCAACTCACCCTTTTTTGCTTCCACTAACATGACAATCGGAGCTTGAACGATCGATGAAATATTAGATTTACTTAACAAGAAATCGCAAAAGCCATTCAAGCCGCGCTCCCTATCCACATTGAATTCCTCACCTGAAAATAGTTGGAGATTGTCAGCCAATCGTAACAATTCAACCAGAATTGGACTAACCAACAATTCAGATTTTGCCTTTTCAGATTTTGCCCTCTGTGCTAATGGTAAATATTGTTCAAAAATATTTAGAAACTCTGGCTTTGGCGATGCTGGCGGTAGTGATTCACAAAAAGATGACTCTACTAAATTTAAGTCGAATTGACCGATCGCATCTTGTAGAGAAAAATTATTATAAGCCATTATTTTTAAGTAATTAAATATCAGATACCGTGTAGAGTGGGCATTGCTGCCGATCGGTTCGTCCGCCCAGTCCACCATTTAGATTTCAGGTACAATCTATCTTACAAATCATTGTACCTACTTACTTAAAAAAAATTGATAATTTTACATTAAAATATAGAATATGGAGGGCGATTATCTACAAGTAGACTCATCCATCTATCCATTACCAGTAATCCTAATCGAAACATAGGTATCATTAGTACGATCGATCCCTGGATCTTGAAACTTGTCGATCGCATATTCTGCCACTAGTTCAGACAATACAAATCGATCGTCCCTTAATCTTATTAAATACTTGCTAGTCAATTTATCTATTACTCTAACCAAATCTCGATATTCAATTTCCTCGCCAAGAATATCCTTGAGTCGGTCTAACGTTATGCCTTGATGATGATGATTTACCAAACATCTAATCACAACCAGTTCTCGATCTGACAACTTAGCCATCAGATCGGCGATCGATCCCTCAATCCGATCGTACACTAGAGTATTAGCATCCAAAAATTTGCTAATACTGCCACCAAATATATTTTGAATAGTTGGAACAATTAACTTTAAATATTGAAGATTACCATGATATTTTTCGACCAAATTTTCCCAATCACTTACACCTCCTTTCAACTTAGCATTCTCTAAAATAATCTGGCAAGACCGCCAGTCAAGTCCCTGGATTTCTAGCTGTCGATAATCGGTGTCAAAGTCAGTAGTTTTTTCTTCCAAGATTGTCAAGCAACAACTACTATGCTTGACCGAGTTTAGACGGTTGAAAAATATTCGATAGTCTTCCTTGTTCGCGATTTTTTCTGTATTTGCAAAGATAGTATCGGCATTCTCTAGTATCAACAAACAGCGATTTTTCTGTAGATAGCCGATCGTCTTATCGATCGCTGTCGATAGATCGTGTGATAATTTTGACGATCTGCCGCCGCCGACTCGCCTGATGACGATCGATAAAAGATCCATTAGTGGCACAGGCTTTTCTAAAGGAACCCAAACTAAATAATCTAAATTAGCTGACAACAGGTTAGCTATTTTTTCAGCGACATAGCTCTTACCAATTCCCCTCATCCCATAAATGAAAACCAACTTACACCGATCTACTTCAATCCATTGTTGCAATTGGAATAACTCTACCTGTCTACCATGAAAAAGTACTTCTCGACCGCCTTGCGGCGCGTTTATGCGTTCGGTCGTAGCCACCAAATTTGATGTTGATGAGAAAATGCCGCCAACATTCAGATTTATCAAAACTTCGCGGATATTCCGCTTATTCACTTTGGTATTTAGCAGTTGGGATAGATATTCCCACAGAAATGAAGCTTTATTCTTGACGGTTTGTTCCTGATAACCCGTAATATCTCGATAGGGTTTATTATCCCACGCGATCGCTAGGATATCTCTCTCGATTGGCTCTAGTTTTCGACCGCGTTGTTCGAGGGAGAGTCGATCGAGAAAGGTTAATATTTCAACAAGCTGCATGAAAATACTAAGTCTGTGTATTCATATGCTACCACTCTTCGGTAATAGCATACACATATCAGCAAGTTGAGTAATGCTCATCGCTACGGCAAGACTCGATCTCAATCTAGGGCTACCGCACATCCACAAGTTATTTTGAGTTGTAGCGTAGTCCTATGACCCCACCCCAGCCCTCCCCTTGCCAAGGGGAGGGAGCAAGAGCAAAACACCTTCTCAGTAGTTAGTAGCAAAATAATATACTAAATGTCCCCAAATACTTAGAAAACTTCAAAAATAGTCAGTGAAATAGCTGACTTTTTCAAATCAAGTACTTTATAGTACTGACAACGAAACCGGAACTTTGTAATATTGGGACATCGGGTTGAAAACGAACGACACAGCAGTAAAGCAGCCACTCAGACAAAAAGAGTGTACCGCGAATCGATAACAGCAGGTTTACCAATAGGACGACTTCGCACTAAGATAATTACTGGCTAATTCGCAGACACCCAGACTCAAAACATTAATTCTCTAATTCTAACAATACCCACAAAATCATGAAAAAGTTTCTTCTTTTGACTGCGATCGCTTGTACTGCATCTCTAGCTGCTGTAGCTCCTGCTATGGCTCAATCTACCACCACTGGTACCATCACTGTTGGTGCTGGTACTGCTGCACTTTGCACCGCACCTACGGCTGTTAGCGTTGCTCTAGGCAACTACAATGGTACTGGTGTTGCAACTGGCTCTACTGATGTTACTTTCCGTTGTACCGCCACCACACCAGCAACAGTCACTTTGTTATCGGCTAGTGCTGGTGGTACTACCACTGGTGGAAAATTATCCAGTCCAGCAGGAACAACTCCCATTAACTATACCTTTACTGGTAACAATACGCCTGTAACAGGTACTGGTCTAAGTGCTGGTCAGGACATTACTGTACCCGTAGGCGTTAACGTAGCTGCTGGTCAAAACCCTGCGCCTGCTACTTACGAAGATACTATTAACGTTACTGTTACTTACTAGTACTCGTACTCTAGATGGGGTAAATCAAACTATTTACCCAATCTGGCTTCAGGGGATATTGTCTGGTGCAAACTTGACAATATCCACTCAAATCCACCCACCTTCAATTAGCAAGATCGTGAACAAAAATTCGATTTTATCGATACTTACAGGTCTCGGTGTAGTCATGTCCGGGATGACCTCAGCAATGGCTGGCGCTGCAACTGGTAACATTACTATTGGTGCTGGCACTGCCCCACTTTGCACCGCACCTAGCTCTTCTACTATTGCCCTGGGCAATTATAATGGCACTGCTGCTGTCACAGGCAATGCCTCGATTCTGTTTAAGTGTACCAAAACTACCCCTTTCACGATCGAATTAAAACCCAATCAAGGTCGTCTGACATCAACTAACGGTACCCTTAACACCTCACCACCGAATGCAACACCAGTTGCTTACACTTTGGACACTGATACGTTTACGGGCACTGGGAATGGACTAGGCATTAGTGCTTCTCAAGTTGGCGGCACACCCAACGTAACTGTTGCCGCAGGTCAAAGCCCGATTCCTGGTAGATATTCTGACATAATCACGATCTTAGTTACTTATTAGGATCCAATCCTGATGAGCCGATGATTTTGACGATCGGATAACTAACCATAAATGCTTCAATCTATCCATTTTAGTCTAAACAGCTCCTATGTTATTCGCAATGGATAAGCTGTTTTTTTTGAGTGAGAGTCATGTATACACTTGGTTCTTAGTCCACTCCAAATGTTGATGAGAAATTTAGTATTCCTGACGGTCTTTACCATTCTTTTTCTGTCTGTAGAGATGGTTAATGCTTGTGTAGACTATTACGTTCAGGCTCCAAATTTTAATTACGATCCACAGTCATTGAGTCCAACGCTCGGAGTGACAACGATTAATATCACCAAATTTACCTGTCCTCAACCAGTATATCTACGAATAAACCAGGGCAATTCATCAAGCTACCAAAATCGCCACATGAATAGTGGAAGTAACCGTTTAAAATATAATTTCTACGTTCAACCTAATTCAGCTAGTTCGATTTGGGGTGATGGCAGTGGTGGTACCTATACCCAATTAATTTCTGGGGCGACTAGTATCAATTTGTATACCATTATCGAAGCTCAACAAAATATCGTTCCAGGTGCTTATACCGACGCTGTTAATTTTTACTTTGCACCATAAATAATCGATCTAAGGGATAAGGATTAAATAATTTGCGTAGGTTGGGTTGAGCCTCGTTCGCGAAGCGTCTCCCGTGGAGAAAACCCAACATCCCCAGAGTGTTGGGTTATTTCGAGGCGAAAGGCTACGCCAACGAGGCTCAACCCAACCTACAGATATGTATATTATTAAATCCTCATTCTTAAACTGTTTGACATTTAAAGTGCGTCCGCCGTTGGTTTCGACTCCGCTCAACCAACTAGGTTGAGTCGAGTTAGTCTGCGATAAATATAAGTATTGTGAAATTATATCTAGGACTTTTATGTTTATCTCTGGTAGTTTGTGTTGTGCCCTGCGCTCCAACTACTGCTAGTCCGATCGAGTCTAAACCAACTGTACCTCAAGTTAGTCTTCAAACAATCTCCTTCGATTTGTCGATTAATACTGTTGACAAAGGACAGATTTCAGCCATCCTTCAAGGGGAAGATATCCTGCTCGAACCGAAGGATTTGGAGTCTGTAGGTATTTCGGTTGCAGGGATCGGTAAAGCGCAGACGATCGAAGGTAAAACATATCTATCCCTATCATCTCTAGCTCCAGCCATCATCTATCAATTTGATGTAAATCTATTGAAATTGGCTCTGACTTCTAGTAGCGACAGGTTAACAGAAGTCAATGTCAGAGATCTGTACAGTCGCAATGTGCTACCCGCCGATACAGTCTTCACCAACGATAGTAGTGCTTATGTCAACTATGCAGTCAACTACAATCGAGTTCAGAACGTTGATGGTTTTAGTGCCTTTAGCGAACTAGGTTATAGTTTTGGCAATAGTTTAGTCAACACGACAATTTCACGAGATGCAAAAGGGAGTGTCAGCAGAGGTTTAAGTAGCATCACCTATGACAATCGCAAATCTCTCGATCGATGGACAATTGGCGATACTTTTGCCAACTTAGGCGAATTAGGCGGTAACGTTACTCTTGGCGGCGTGACTGTCAGTCGCCAATTTAGTCTCGATCCTTATTTTGTCTCCACTCCTCAAGATTCGACGGTCAGAGGGTCGATCTCTACACCATCCACAGTAGAAGTATACAACAATGGGGTGCTGATTAGACGAGAACAATTAAACCCCGGACAATTTGAATTACGAAATGTCGAGCGGGATAGTGGGGCAAATAATACTACCGTAATTATTCGAGATAGTTTCGGGCGAGAGCAGACGATTAAAACACCATTTTATTTTACTTCTGCCGTACTTAGTCCTGGTGTATCGGACTATTTTATCAATTTCGGCTTAAAACGTCCATCATTGAATGATGGCGGCAATTATGATTCGCCTGGATTGCGAGGTAGATATCGCTGGGGAATTACCAATGCACTGACAGCAGGAGTGAGACTGGAAACAGATAATAAATTAATCAGTGGTGGCGGCGAAATTGCCTGGAAACTGCCGACAATTGGGGAAATTGGCATCGGGGCAGCATTGAGCGAGAGTAACGGCTCTGGGGGCTGGGCTGGATATGGACGTTACAATTATACCCAAAGAAATTTTAGTATCGGTGCTTCGGTGAGGTTCCTGAGCGATAATTACGTTCATTCTAGTTTGGCGGCGGTAGACAATCGCAATTTAGTTGATGCTTCTATTCAAGCTAGTATCAAACTGAGTGATACTATCGGGGTTTCCGCTCGGTATAGTAAGATTGAAAGTCGCAATCTTGGGAGTGGATATGCGATCGGTTTTGATGGTGGCATCAGTCTTTCTTCGGATGCTAATTTGACAATATCAGCGAGTCGATCGATCCAACCAGGCAATCAGAATAATGATAGCATTAGTGCTAATCTGAGTATTAATTTAGGCCGAAATAATAGAGCTATTGTCGGAGTGCAACAGGAGCGATCTAATCCGACTGTTGTCGTCGCTCAAGTCGAAAAATCTATAGAAGGATCTGAAGGTTGGGGTTATCGGGTTGGCTCGCGCTCCGATCGATTTGGTACCGATATCAATGCCAACCTCCGCTATCAAAACTCGATTGGCTCATACCAAGCAAATTACAATCGTACTCAAGGTAGCGATATCGCCGGGGTAAATATTGCTGGAGGTGTAATCTTTATCGGTGGCAAAATAGTTCCCTCTCGCCCACTCTTTACAAATAGCTATAGCCTAGTTCAAGTTCCGGGCATTGGTGGAGTCAGAGTAACGGTAAATAGTGCTGATGTCGGACGAACTAATGCGGATGGCGATCTAATTGTCACCAATCTTCAATCTTATTACGCCAACTCGATCGGGATTAATCTCAATGATGTACCATTCGATCGGCGGATCGAACCAGCCTCAAAATTAATCGCCCCGCCTGTAAAAGCAGGTGCGATTGTCACCTTTACCCCCCAAAAAATCCAAAATATTTTTGGTAAAGTTTTAATTAAATCCAAGCAAAATATCGTTATACCTAAATATGGAAATCTCATCATCAAGATCGACAATAAAGTGTTTGCCTCACCCCTCGGCGAAGGAGGTGAATTCTACTTAGAAAATATCCCCGTGGGCAAACATCCAGCAACCGTCGAATATGATGACAAAGAATGTAAATTTGACTTTGACATGCCCAAAATAGATCGTCCTTCGATCGAGCTTCCCATGATAAATTGTGTTGTCAACTATTAGAGGCTGTTTGAAAAGTTATTTTTAATACGAATACCCTAGAAGACCCCCCAACCCCAGGGCTATTTCATTCTAGCGAAGAGGGTAGGTTTTGTTTGAATATCGCTGGTAATTATCAAGCGATACTTGCATAAACCTACCCCTACAGATCCTAAAATTGGAGAATGAAATAGCCCTGCCCCCAACCCCCCGCCAAAGGGTAGCTCTTGCTCCCTCCCCTTGGCAAGGGGAGGGCTGGGGAGGGGTAAACAACCTACGCAGCAATTCAAATAGGGTGGCTAGGGAGATCTTCTAGGATCTACGGGTAAGAAAACAGATTTTTCAAACAACCTCTTAGAAAGTAGCGATCGTTTATACATTATGGGGGAAATATATTAACGATGGGAACTAGATTGACAGACTAATAGTCGAGGTAAGTATCAATCTTCATTTAGATATATAGCGATCTGAAAGTGAGCAGATTAACTCCTAGAGAGCGGGCAGGAAGCCTCGCCCTCATAGATTTATATTGACATTAAAAAATTATTTAAGATTGCTATATTATAGTATATACAAAATGAAGATACCTGTGATAAGATAAATTCTGTTGTTAAATTATTCCAGACAACTCTGCATCTTTAGATCGTTACTATAAAACTATGAAATCCCTGAAAATATCTTCTCTAGCATTAGCTTTAGCCAATCTCATGGCATTTTCACCCGTTATGAATAGCCCCGTACTTGCCTTTGGCATTTTCCCGATCAAAGTTTACTTTGAAAAAGGCTCGAGTAACCGTGACGTTACCCTAGAAAATCCAGACAATAGCACAGTAAGATTGAAAGTCTACATTTCCAAGTGGACAGAGGATGAGAATGGAAAAAGAACTTTTACACCTACCAATGACATCACATTATTTCCATCTATTTTAGAACTCAAGCCAAGAAGCAAACGGATTATCAGGCTGGCTTCCAAATTACCACCCAACCAATCCGAACAAAGTTATCGCTTATTTGTCGAACAAATTCCTGAATTAGTCACCAAAAAACCAGAACCAACCGCAGGTGCAACAACAGCTAGTGCTAAATTAAACTTTCTATACATCTTAGATTTACCTGTATTTGTCAATCCTATTAATATCGATCGCAAAAGTGCGCTGCTTAATGCCAAAATTTCCGCAGATAAATTATCCTTCGACTTGGTAAATCAAGGTAACGCCCATATTTTTGCATCGACGATCGAAATTACAACCAAAGATGCTCAAGGTAAAGTCATCGCCGTCAAAAAAACTAACCCAACCTACGTTTTACCATCAATCCAGCGCAAATTAATCGTAGATTTACCCCAAGCACAATGTCAAAAAGCTAAAACGGTTTCGATCGAAGTTCAAGGTGGTGAAGATGTAGGTTCTAAAACAAAACTTAGTGAAATTTTGTCTGTTAGTAATGGTGTCTGTTTACCTAAGAAATAAATTGACTGTTCGGGGGGATGAAGTCAATTTATTTGAGCTATGAGTGAGTCGAAAAAATAGCCTATCGGCAATAAATAACTCATATCGATCGGTTGAAACCGTCATTCTCTCATGCCCCCGTACAGTTACCCTTTTTACAAAGTTGGTTGTCATATAGATTTAATAGCTAACCAATATATTTACGCTATCTGCCGATTTTTCCGTTGTAGAATTGGTAGTCTGAGGACTAGTTATGACAACCCCAACTGGTTGATTTTTATTGGAGCATTCAACTTTGACATGACTTATCCCGTTATCATTAGTCGATGACGGTGAGTAGTTGCTCACAGGTAGACTACATTGATTTACGACTTCTAAATTAAGTCCCAGACTACCAGAGCCAGTTTCTGCTAATGCAGATGATGACAAGATCGGCATTGAAACAACCAACAACACCAGCCCTTTATAAGAAAATCGATTCACTAATTTAGACAACATGCAATCTAGATAACTGAGTTTTCACCACCATTATATATAGCCATCTCCAGAATGTGGATGCGAAAAAATACTGAAGTTATTTAATAAGACATTGCTAAATCTAGCTATGAGTCACGGATTGTGCCTTCATCCCCAGTCCCTCTAGCTTAGATTCACATCAGGCTTTTAGAGGCTGCTTTGCTACTCATAAGCGAATGCAGTAAAATATAGAAAGCGCAACAACAGCATCGTTGCACTTTCTCGCTCTAAATTAAACAATATACAACCAGGATATCATAATGACACTAATAATCGAAACTGATATCAAAGATATTCTCAACAAATTAGACCAACGAATCGATCGAATCGACCAAAGACTAGAAGTAATTCAAAAAGATGTAACTGACATCAAACTCAATGTAGTTAAAATAGAGGGCGATATTAGAGCTATGGAAACTAAAAGTTCGATAATTCAACCAATTATTACAGGGGTAACAGTGGTTTTTGTTGGTGGAATATTATTGGCTTTATATAAATGGCTTCCATCCTAAACAACTAATAAGCTTTAGAGGGTGTTTTCCAAGTCTTTTTTGTTACCAGCAACCCCTAGAAATTCCCCCTAACCCCCCTTAAAAAGGCTATCCATTACCCACAGATCGTGTAATACTTGCGACGAAAAGTTACGTGACGATCTAGCAAGGGTTTGAGAGGGTTCGGGTTCGAATGGTTTTTACATTTTAATAAAATGACAAAACACTAGAACCCCCTAACCACAAAGGAGTTTTTATCTGTGGGTAAAGCAAATCCGTGGCAAGGGGGGGGTGGGGGGGGGTGCGCACCACAACCTACGCAGCAATTCAAATAACTTGTGTATACAGGGTAGAAGGGGGGCTGGGGGAGATCTCTAGGGTTATGAGTAAAAAAACAGACTTTTCAAACATCCTGTTAACCGTCGATCGGTTTGAAGTGTCGATCGAAATTCGTGGTATGCTGCCGCGACTGAAGTAGTTCTGACAATCGATCGATTGTCATGTCAGTCAGATCCGAGACAACCCAATCAGCAGCAGCAAAATCTCGCTTCTTGGAGCCGATCGCGCCAGGGGTAGCGAGGGTGGCGATCCCAGCGGTTTTGGCGGCGGCAACGCTAACTGGAGTATCTTCGATCGCGATCGCCTCATCCGCAGTCATACCGAGCTGCTGGAGACAATAAAGATATGCGTCTGGAGCTGGTTTTGGTCGATCGATTTTATCGCTAGTCACAATCGTGGTAAATCGATCGAATGGCAATAAACCAGACAATGCACTGCCGATCCCATTGACATTCTCGATCGCCGTCGAGGTACAAAATGCTACCTGAATGCCTTTATCTCTACAGGCTTCACTCAGTTCGACAACGCCCGTGCGCGGATGCAACGGGGTATTTTCTAGCAAAGCGACATAATGCTTTGTTTTGGCTTGATGGAGTGCAGCGATCTGGAGATCGCTCATGTCAGGATTTTCGACATCAGCAGTATCGCGATAGGCACGGATGCGGTTTTGACCGCCATTGATATCGAGCAGATCGCGGTAGGTTTGGGCATTCCAATTCCAGTCAAGTCCGGCTTCAGCAAATGCCAGATTGAATGCCTGACGCTGGATGTCCGATGTTTCAGCGATCGTGCCGATCGATCCAAAGATTACGGCTTTAAGTTGGGTCATAATTAGTTCTAGTGATGAATTGAATCGTGAATTCCCGCACTGAAATGATTTTAGTCAAAAAAATAACTATGAATAGGTGACTCAATAGTTAAGATTAATTTATTATGCTATTTTTTTAGCTCTTTAGCACTATTTTTAGCGACTTCTGGATACATCTCGCCAAACTCTTTTACCGCATCTGCTGATTGTTCGCCAATTCTTTTTAGTCGTTCGGCAGGTTTACCTTTTGTTTCACGAGCCTGTTGATTCCATTCACCAGTTGTCTTTGGTCGATTTGGATCGTTATCCTGCTGAAGCATCTTGTCAATTTTATCAGTCGCTGCTTGCTTACTCAGACCCGGATCGACATTAGTGGTTAGAATCAGCAAGCCAACTATAACGACAGATAAAATTTTACTAATCCGTAGATTTTTTAATAAAGAGATAACCTTGTCGATCGATCCAACAATGAATTTATTCACGATTGTTTGCTCCAATAATTTAAGTTAACATTTTTTTAATTTTATCAACAAAACGATGGGAATTCCTCTCTCAAAAGGTGTAAATTCATAACCCAGCTTGCCCAGATCGCTCACTCCAAATCTACCTCTTTCGATAGATTGACTTTTCATTCATGTTTGTCATACTAAAATCAACAGTCAAAATTATTACCAATTTACTCGATTTCAAACATAATAGTTTAGCAGAGATAAGCCATGACAGCAGAAAACCCCAACTGGGGTAATAAGGCATTGAGTAAAGTAGCAGAAATTGGTATTTCTAGTCAGTTGGATGGAGCTGAAGCGATTGAGGTTGATATTCGTACCAATCCTGGGAAACTGATTCAGGGAAAACTAGATTCTGTGACGATCTCTGGTAAGGGATTGGTAATGAAGCAAGATTTACGATTGGAAACATTAGAAATTAGTATCGATAAAGTCTCGATCGATCCAATGAGTGCAGTTTTTGGCAATATCCAGCTTATTCATCCAACTGATGCTCAAGCTTATATCGTTTTGACTGAAGTCGATCTAAATCGTGCTTTTAGTTGTGAGTATATTCAATCCAAACTGCATAATCTAACGATGGATATGAATGGTCAAAAAGTCACGATCGATCTCCAACAAGCATCGATCGAATTGCCTGGTGATAATCAGTTTGTGATAAATGCTGATTTTACGATTGAGCAGCAAAGCCAAGTAAAAAAACTTTGTGTAACTGCCATCCCTCAAATTCACGAAAATGGCAACCGGATTTCTTTAGAAATTGTGGCAATCCAAGGGCAAGGTTTGATTCTGGATTTTGTATCTGCGCTCATCGCTAGACTTACAGCTCTACTAGATCTCCGCAACTTCGATCTGCCTGGGGTATCTTTTCAGCTATATCGATTAGAAGCTCAAAAGGACAGATTAGTCATTCATTCTCAAGCTCAAGTCGCCCAAATTCCAGTTATTGAGATCGATAGCTAGGTTTGAGGTAGCTCATTCCCTTTCCAAGGCTACCGCATACCTACAAGTCGGCTAAAATTCAGTCTCGATCGATTTACCCGGCTATCGATCGGGGGGCAAGCAGGGTCGATCGATCGTCCTCAGAGGATTGTAGACAGTTGAGAAACTGTCTACAATGCCGATCGAATGATATTTATTCAGTTTAATATTGGCATATCACCACAAAGAAATCCTTTCTTAATTACGGTTTTAGGCTAAAAATATCATGCAACAACATACCAGTCAGAAAGATAGTAACGCCTGGATTCTACAAACTTGGTTATCATTTGCCCTCTCGATCGGTATTACTAGTGCTGGGATCGTAAATCTTCCGGTAGATATTTGGGTAAAAGGTTTCATGGCGATGGGTTTAAGTTTCTCAGTCGGTTCGACTTTTAGCTTGGCAAAGACTCAAAGAGACTTACACGAGTCAAGCAAACTCACCTCCAAAATAGAAGAAGCCAAAGTCGAACAAATTCTCTCTCAACATGGTGGCTTGAAATAAGCTATTTGAGCAGTCGAAGCATAACAGCGCAGATAAAGCTGGTCAAAGCACATTTGCCGCAGGGTGCTTGATGATTTTTGGAATCGTACTCACCCAGAATTATCTTCCAAGTTCGATTGATGTATTCCAAATTGGTGCTCTTTTTGCTGGAACTTTTGTGTATTTTCTCGGCATGGTCATCCTTTCATCAAAGTGGTTAGCTGGTGAGAACTATTGGATTAGAAACATCATCACCTTTGCTAGTGGCCCTGCATCGATCTGGGTGGCAACCTCTCTAGAACTTGGTGTTGTTAATGCGATCGCTGGCACCTTTTTCGTGATTTTCCTTATAGATAAGTATGTTGAATTCTGTACTTTGTGGGCAAAAGACAAAATAGGCTTTGGGGCTGCTCTTTTGGGCGTTGGATTCCTTGGATTTGAGTTGATTCAAGTCGTTGAATCGTACCCTCAATACTTTATTCATTTCTAAATTAACGTGAGTTAATTCAAAACTTACCCTCTCCACTAGCCCCATAAATGCTACTATAGAATAGTCGATCTCCAGATTGTCTCTAAAATAAATATAGGTTGGATAAGATCTATGATTGTTGCAACTAAACTCATGAGTGTTGAGGACTTCCTCAGTTATGATGATGGTACTGATGATATCTATGAACTTGTCAATGGAGAACTAGTGTTAATGCCCCCAGAGAGTTTTCAGAATCAGCAGATTGAGATTTCTTTACTAGTTTATTTTTCGCGACTGGGAATATCACCGCAACTACTCAGAAATCAAATATTCATCGCTGTAACTGGAGGTAGAGCGACAGCGAGGGTTCCAGATCTAACCGTTCTCACTGAAGATTTAGCAGCTCACTTGCGTGAAACTAATCGCTCGATCGTTATGGGTGATATGCCACCACCAACTTTAGTAGTAGAGGTAGTTAGCCCCAAACAAGATAAACGAGATTACCGTTACAAGCGATCGGAATATGCAGCTAGACAGATTCCTGAATATTGGATTGTAGATCCAATTCTAAATAAAGTCACTGTTTTAGAACTGGTAGAAGGACTATATGAAGAGCAAGTTTATACTGGCGAAGACTCTATTCGATCTCCTCAATTCAGTACATTAAATTTGACAGCCCAACAGATTCTAACTGGGTGCTAAAATTAAGATTGGCATTACCTCAATTAAGCAGATCGTACCATACTAAACATCTTATCTGATAATTCGATAAGATTTTACGTTGAAAAGTTGTCCGACTTGACAAATAGTTGCCATGTCTGTCGCAACGATTCCTTGTACTTGCACTTTAACACCATCCTGTTTGGGAAACTTACCCATTAGTTCGTATGTCTTCCCGCTATCTGTAGCTAGCTGATAACAGGTTCCTTCTATTTCTAGTTTGCGAATCGTCCCCACTAGTTTGACAACTGCTGGCTTAATCTGAGTGGTACTCGCGATCGGATTAGCTATTGTCGGTAAAGTGGGGATCGTTAACTCGATCGCCAACATCAAACCAACTATAGCAATCCAAAATTTTGTCGTTCTAGCAATCATATTTTACTCCTAATGTCGATCGATACTATCGTAGACGCACATTTCCCCAATTTAAGTTCCACTAGGATAATCGCTCCAAACTCCAAACTCCAAACTCCAAACTCAATCCATCATCCCTGACGACCCAAAGTGGTAATATAAAGTACCGCCTCATCTTCAGGTATGCCCAAGACATCATTAACTCGATCGTCAAAGAATCCAGCAATTCCACTGACACCGAGATCCAGTCTAATTGCTGCCAAATTCAATCTTTGTCCCAAATGTCCCGCATCCAAATGTAAATAGCGGTAAACTCGATCGCCATATTTTTGCACAGCCATATTTAGATCCGCTGTATGAAATATTACCGCTCCAGCATCCCGCCCCAATTCTTGCCCCAAGCAGAGATAATGGAGTTCTTGGCGAAAGTTCTTGAATCTGATTTGGCGTAGCTCTCCGGCTCTGGGTGCGTAATAATAGCAGCCCTCTTCTAGCCCTTGAACTCCAGAAACTGCCACAAACGTCTCTATTAAACTTAGATCGAAATAATCTGGATTGGGATCTAAATGTTGGTCGGTGTAATGCTCTGGATGGTAAGTAAAGTCTAAGATAGCCTTTAGCTCAGTTAGGGTTAGTTCCTCGCCCGTATAGGCACGAGTAGAGCGACGTTTGAGGATAGTACTTTCCAATCCAGCTAAGGGTAAATTGTCTCGCCAATCGATCGACTTAGTTTTGGTAGATACTTTGAGACAAAAAGGAAAATTATATTTATCATCCAACTCAATTGGTTGGACATCATTGGGATTGGCTGGAAGTTGTCGAAACTCAGCAATCTCAGTCATTTGATGGCAATAGTTCAAAAGTTCGCCGTCAGGTAGATCGGGATATTCTAAGTTTATTTTTGATGGTAATGCGATCGGAAAAGATGCAATTGGTGTATCTGCATGTACATCTAAATCGATACAGGGAATCACGGTGACAGCACCTTCTTCTTCAGTATTGAGATACAACATCTCATTGATAGATCGATCGACAAAACTACCGATAAGATATGGTCGAAATCCATTCATCGATCCAGCTAATTCTATACTACCTAATAAGTGTCCGGTATCCAAAAATATCCGTCGATAGGCTCGATCTTGATATCGCCATGCCGATCGATTAAATACAGCAGTAGTAATTAGAGATAGATCGGCGATCGCCAAAGCTGGATGATTGAAACAAGCCACTTGGATATTTTGCCAAACATCACTCGCCCAAAAGTGAATCAAAGTATGATCTTTGACCTGATAATTGTACAGTCCCGCAGGTAATAACTTACTTCCTCGCGATACCAAATATATCTCCGCTGGATATAAACCTCCCGCTGATGGAGCCGCCCGCAAATACATCGGCTCTCCCATTGTTTGCATTCTAGCTGTCAAGCCATAGCTACATAATAAGAATAATGATAATCGCTGCCACCAATGACTATCACTATCTAGATCTTTAGATTTTAAATATGGCTTGAGATCGTAGCTGGTGCCGATTTTATACTCCTTGTATGGAGATGGTTGTCTACTCCAGTCTAACCCTTGATTTTTGGATGCGATCGTATCTGGATCGTATTTTGTTCGTTGATGATAATGTTGGGCAAATGATTCAGTCACGGGGATTTTAGATTTTAGATTTTGGATTTTGGATTGATTCAACTTCAGATCGGATTTAGACAGATCGAAATAAAACCGCTGTCCAAATCGTCCAACCATCGACTAGTAATAAAAAGGCTGTTAGTACCAGTAGAGCAAAGTACATCCAGGGTTGAGAGAGGGGGCGAACATCAGTTGTATCGATCGATGTATATTGCTGAACTAATTGTACCAACTTATTGAAGCCTGCAACTCTCATTGGTAGCAAAAAGCCTTTACCCTGGTCATTAATAAAATAGTAAACCATTCCACCCTGTCCGGTTGTCCGCATTTTCAAATCTTTAACATCCGCCCAATCTAACAGCCAACTTTTCGCAAAGAATTTTGGTACCCAAACGGGATAATTAACCTGAATCGATCGATCCGTTACCTCTACTCTTTGGCTCAAAGCTCCCTGCAATGCCCCAAATCCCAAACCGATACCTACCCACAATAACCAAGCAGGAACTGCTGCTTTAGTAGCAGTGGCGAGAAATGGGAGCGGAATCGTCAACGAAATATATAATAGACTTAGGGCTATGCGAATGATTGGGGATATATAAAAGGTTCGATCGGTCATTGATATTATTTATAAATTAATAATTATTAGTAATCTGGCGGTTAAAACCGCGCCTATATAATCAAAGTTTGCCACAGCAAGACTAGACTAGGTAGTGGTTTAATTGATTAATCCGCGTAGGCGGATTTTGTTTCCATAGCTGCGGTTTTGCGTTGCGCTACGGTCGGGTTCCCCGACCATGTAGGCGCAACAAGACAACCGCCAAGCTATCTACCATGCTAACTCATCGCCCTGTCCCCAAAACCCATTAAACTTAGTCACCTTAATATCGCCCAAAACCTTCGTTTGACAAGCGAGCCGCAAATCTTTAGCCAAATTATGCGGTGGTAAAGATCTTCTTGCTGTATCCTTCCAATTCACCGCCGATACCTCCCCCTCAATCTGTACCGCACAAGTTCCACAAGTACCGATACTCATGCAGTTGATGAATTTGGCATTACCATTGTAGAGATCTACGCCATTTTCCAATAGTACGCGCCGGAGATTCGCTCCCGGCTCGCAGGTAAAGTTTTTTCCTTGGGCTGTGACTTGGGGCATGGATATTACCTATGATTAAAAGCTGATTCACCTTTCTAGCAATTATGCCTCAGATCCAAATCTACGACACGACACTCCGCGATGGCGCGCAACGAGAAGGCTTGGCTTTGTCGGTAGAGGATAAGCTCAAAATTGCTCGACAGTTGGATCTGTTTGGGATACCGTGGATCGAAGGTGGTTGGCCTGGTGCAAATCCCAAAGATGGGGAATTTTTTAGGCGATTGCTGGCAGAACCTTTACAGCAGGCTCAAGTAGTAGCTTTTTGCTCCACTCGTCGCCCAGGTGGATTGGCTGCAACAGATTCGATGTTAGTGGCGATTGTGGCGGCTCAGACGCAGTGGGTGACGATTTTTGGTAAATCCTGGGATCTCCACGTTACGGAGGGCTTGAAGACGAATTTAGACGAGAATCTGGAGATGATCCGCGATTCGATCGAATATCTAGTTTCCCAAGGGCGACAAGTTATCTACGATGCGGAACATTGGTTCGATGGTTATAAGGCTCATCCTGAATATGCACTCCAAACCCTGCAAACTGCGATCGCTGCTGGTGCCCAATGGCTGGTATTCTGTGACACTAATGGTGGTACTTTGCCAAGTGAGATTGGTTCGATCGTCAGTGAGGTAATTAATACCGTTGACCCCAATCGAGAGCTAAAATTTGGCATCCACAGTCATAATGATGCGGAGCTAGCGGTGGCTAATGCGATCGCCGCAGTGACAGCAGGTGCGACAATGGTACAGGGCACCATCAATGGTTATGGCGAACGTTGCGGTAATGCTAATCTCTGTTCGATAATTCCCACTCTCCAACTAAAATTGGGATACTCCTGTTTACCAGAGCCAGCCTTAACAAAGATGACCCAGGTAAGTCGATTTGTGAGTGAGGTTGTCAATATTGCGCCCAATGATTATGCTGCATTTGTCGGGCGATGCGCTTTCAGTCATAAAGGCGGAATCCATGTTTCTGCTGTCGAGCGCAATCCCCGCACCTACGAACATATCTCACCAATGCAGGTAGGGAATGAGCGACGAGTCTCTATTTCCGAGCAATCAGGATTGAGTAATGTGCTGATCAAAGCCAAAGAGATGGGAATTACCCTCACCAAAGAAGATCCCCGCACCCGCCAGATTTTAACCAAACTCAAACAGCTCGAACATCAAGGTTATCAATTTGAAGGTGCGGAGGCAAGTTTTGAACTAATGATGCGCGAAATATTAGGTCAAACTTCGACAATTTTTACGATCCAAGGTTTTCAAGTTCACTGCGATCTTGCCGTCGAACATCATTCCTTAGCCACCATTAAAATTGCCGTAGATGGTCAAAATATCCTAGTTGCTGCTGAGGGAAATGGCCCAGTAGCTGCACTCGATGCTGCCTTACGGAAAGCATTAAGTCAATTTTATCCAGAGCTAAATAAGTGTTATTTGACAGATTATAAAGTCAGAATTATCGATGGTGGCTCTGGCACGTCAGCAGCAACTAGAGTATTAGTTGAATCGAGCAATGGACTCGATCGCTGGACGACGATCGGCGTATCTGAAAACATCTTAGAAGCCTCCTATCAAGCCGTCGCTCAAGGCATTGAATATGGGTTGCTGATGCGATCTCCCCAAACATGTAGCCTCGTCAACGTTTGATATTTAATTTTTGGCGGTGCTGAATTTAGGTATAATTTCATTTCAAGATAATCCTTTAGTATATGCTTATGAAAATAATCAAACAGCCCTAATTTCGCGAGGAAATCAGGACTGTTCGATCGCAAATCATCAGTATTCAGAATTAGTTGAAACCGCGACCACCGAAACCGTTATTATTGAAACCTGGGAGATAAGTTGTAGTTGACTTAGAACCTTGTCTAGTATAGTTATAAGTATCACCATTAGGCGTGACGATAAACTGATACTGACGGCTATTTCCAGGACCTACATTATTGATGTAGATCGGATCGACACCACCAGATTGTGGACCACCAGGACCAGGTTGTGGCCCACCAGGACCACGACCGTTACCTTTACCACCACCAACGATATCCGTAGCTTCTTGAGCGTTCAAGTCTTGAATGATGGATTCGTCTAGATTTTTGATTTGAATTGACATAAAAATTTTTTCAGATGTACATTTACTCAGTGTTAATACTTAGATGAGGATACAACAAGTACTTAATCCTAAGTATGAGATCACAATACTTTCTGCTCTATGTCATTGTCAACCAAAAAAGTAGCATTTTTTGGACATAAGTATTATAGCTACCGGACTTAAATCACCTCGATCGAGAGATCTCTGTCATGCTTGGGTAGCGATCGAGCTACAATTTAGCTAGACAGCAGGGAATCCCCACACCATAACGCTTCGTTTGGTGTGGGATGAAAGGCTGGTGAGACGAGGATTCCACCCGTCAATAATCTCATAAGCATAGCTCTGAGCAGTGGACGGGTGGATGACGAGACGAAC
>JANOPX010000123.1:0-13284 GCA_031422115.1 Chamaesiphon sp. VAR_4_metabat_408
CTCGAAACCCAACATCCCTAGAGTGTTGGGTTTCGAGGCTCAACCCAACCTACAGATGTATATATTATTAAATCCTCATTCCTAACTGATGTTTGTTAGGTAATCGCCTTCAAACTCAATTGCCGTTAGAGCTAGACAAAATTGCGCTCGAACATCGCGATTGACTAGAGAACCCAACCTGTGGTAATCATCATCTTGAGGATCGATCGACAAATTTAACGCAAGTCTCAGCCCAAGTAGATATTACTAATTCTTCGACCCGTGGGGATCCCTACAGGTTAATTGTGTAGGTTAAAATTTTATTAACCTATGGTGCAAGATCTGAGTTACCCTGTTAGTCCTTGACCATCAAAAATATCCGCTCTACCTTTAAGACCCCCAACCTATGAAACTAAATTTGCCCCTCACTGGACTGATTGGTAGTGCTTGCCTATTTGTAGCCGCACCAGCCCACGCAAGCAAATTTACAGGTTGGCAATTTGATGCCAATCGCAATCAACTAGATTTTGGCACTGATACTAGTGTCCAGCCCAAAGCAACCTTGCTCGATGGCCCATATCGGCTCATTGTCGATCTTCCTGGCACCAAAATGACGGAAGCTACCGTCCGCAAAAAATATGGTGCGGCAATCCGGGAAGTCCGCATCGCCCAAGCAGATAATAATAGTACTCGCTTAGTGATGGAACTGGCTCCTGGCTATGGAGTGAGTCCACAAAACATTATCATCCGTAGCGATTTACCTTCCCGGTGGTCGATCAAAATTCGAGCATTCGATCGCAGTATCTCCAAAGTTAGCACGGGTAGAATCCAAACTGTGCCAATTACACCGATCGTATTTGCTGGTGTAGTACCAGTGGGGAAAGAAATGACCCCACTCAAAAATCAAATTAAAGCGTTGATCTCCAAGTACGACTATCTCTCCCCTGGGATGTTTTTTATGGAGGTAGAGACGGGCAATTATTTGGATATTAATGGCGAAAAGAGCTTCCCGGCTGCTAGTACGATCAAATTACCAATTTTGATGGCTCTATTTCAGGCTGTCGATGCAGGTACAGTCAAATTAAATGACGTTCTCACAGTACGGCGAGATCTGATTACTGGGGGTTCGGGAGAACTGCAAAATAGTCCTGGTGCCCGGTTGACGGTATTGCAGACAGCCACGAAGATGATCGCGATTAGTGATAATACTGCTACTAATATGATTATCGATAGGTTGGGTGGGAAAAAAGTTCTTAATAGTCAGTTCATCAGTTGGGGACTACGCAAAACCATTATCCGCAATCTGTTGGGCGATTTCAAAGGGACTAATACTACTAGCCCCACAGATTTGGTAAGATTGTCAGCATCGATCGCCAAGCATCAACTAATTAGTGAAAGTAGTCGGAGTAAGGTTCTAGACATTCTCAACCAAACCGCTAATCGGAAGCTACTCCCCGCAGGATTGGGCAAAGGTGCCGCCATCGCGCACAAAACAGGCACATTAGGCCGACTAATTGGGGATGCCGGAATTGTCGAGATGCCCAATGGGAAACTCTATTTGGCGGGGATTTTTGTCAAACGCTCTTACAATGACCCCCGCGCACGGAGTTTTGTCCAGCAAGTATCAAAACTTACCTACAACTATATCAACAATCGTCAAGCTAAGAAGTAGGGAATAGGGGGGTAGGAGGGTAGTAGGGTAGTAGGGTAGTAGGGTAGGAGGGTGAATGTATTATTTCCTCAATCCAAAATCCAAAATCCCTTTTATGATTAATTGTAAAGATTGGGCGATCCCCAGACATCGATCTGGGAAATGCGGTAATGATTTAGGTGAATGTCCATTGTCTGTTGAGAGATAATGCGTCAAAGGTTGAGGATCGTTATTACTGAAAATGGATAAATTTGTTACGGTATCTTTGAGGGTCGATCGGCTAGGATAATAGTAATAATCATTGCCAATCGTCGCTCTAGGTGATATGCACCAGGAAAGACGAGATCTCCGTCAACAACATTTATCACGATCGGTATTCCTAACCTGAATCGAGCCGTTGGCATAGCCTACCGTAGGTAATCGATATTTCGCCCTAAAGTATTGGAGTAAAGAAATCATGGCAGAAACAGTTCAAAATCCCCTTCTAACGATCGAAACCGAATACGGTCAAAGTATCTGGATGGATAACTTGAGCCGAGATCTGCTCGGATCTGGCGAACTCGCCGAACTTACCACTCGTGGCGTATTAGGGATTACTTCCAATCCAGCCATCTTTGAAAAAGCGATCGTCGGTAATGCAATTTATGACACTGAGATCGTCGAGGGGATTAAAGCAAAGAAATCTCTAGATGATATTTACGAATCCCTAGTTTTCACCGATATTCGTCAAGCCTGCGATATTCTGAAGCCTGTATACGATCGCACCAAAGGCATCGATGGTTATGTCAGTATTGAAGTCCCACCGACGATCGCCGACAATACTGCAAGTACTATTACTGAAGCCAGACGTTATCATGGGGCGATCGATCGTGCCAATGTGATGATCAAAATCCCTGGTACTCCTGAAGGTTTACCAGCCGTCGAACAGATGATTAGCGAAGGTATCAGCATCAATGTTACCCTCCTGTTCTCCGTCGCTAGTTATGTAGAGACAGCTTGGGCATATATTCGCGGTTTGGAAGCTCGCGCCGCCAAAGGTGAAGACATAAGTAATATATCCTCCGTCGCTAGTTTCTTCCTCAGCCGCATCGACATCAACATCGATGGCAAACTAGCTGAAATCCTCAAAAAAGACCCCAGCAAAGCCGAAAAAGTCGCTGCCCTCAAAGGTAAAATTGCGATCGCCAATGCCAAAGTCGCCTATCAAGAATACAAGAAAATCATCGCTACCGATCGCTGGCAGGCATTAGCCGCCAAAGGTGCGCGAGTTCAACGTCTCCTCTGGGCGAGTACTGGTACCAAAGATCCCAGCTATAGCGATGTCATGTACGTTGATGGACTAGTTGGCGACGATACCGTCAACACCTTACCACCAAGCACTCTCGAAGCTTGTGCCGATCATTGCGATCCTGCCAACCGCATCGAAGCCGGAGTAGATGAAGCATACAGCCTCGTCGCTAGCCTCAAAGATCCCGACATCAACATCGATCTCGATGCAGTCATGGCAGAACTCCTCATCGACGGCATCGACAAATTCATCAAACCCTTCGACTCCCTAATGAAATCCCTAGACGGCAAAGTCAAAGCCCTCATGCCCGCATAACACTCAGATATGACAGGAACCGAGGTTGACTAAACATATATAAACGCTTAGGCAATTCGACCATTACTGCAATATCCCCGACTTCTTGCAAGAAGTCGGGGATATGTCCTAACAAGCTTGGGGTAAGGAGTTGGGAGTTAGGAGTTGGTAGTTTAGAAATCAATCATCTCCCCCGTATCCCAGTCCCCCCGTCCCCCCGTCCCCCCCTCTCTCCCTCATCCCTCATCCCTGAATGATTAATCTCCTCGAAAACCCCTTCCGCGTCGGACTTCGCCAAGAGAGAGTCCCCGAACCCCAAATCCTGACCATCTTTGGCGCATCCGGCGATCTTACCTGTCGGAAATTGATTCCAGCATTGTATCAAATGCGACTCGATCGCAGACTCCCCCCAGAAATCACCATCGTCGGCGTAGCCCGTCGCGACTGGAGCCACGAATACTTCCGCGAACAATCCAGAAAAGGGATCGAAGAATTTGGGAACGGCATCCAAGACGAAGCCGCCTGGAACGAATTTGCCCAAGGACTGTATTATTGCTCCGGCGACATCGACAAACCAGAAAGCTACCAAAAACTCAAAGCCTTCATCGGCGAACTAGATGTCGAGCGACGGACAATGGGCAACCATGTCTACTACCTCTCCGTCTCCCCTAGCTTCTTTCCCGAAGCCATCAAACAACTGGGTAGTGCGGGGATGTTGAGCGACCCCCAAAAACATCGCCTCGTGATCGAAAAACCCTTTGGGCGCGATCTAAGTTCGGCCAAAGTATTAAACCGCGTCGTTCGGCAGTATTGTAAAGAACGCCAAGTCTACCGGATCGACCACTACCTGGGCAAAGAGACCGTCCAAAACCTGCTCGTCTTGCGATTTGCCAATGCCATCTTTGAACCCCTCTGGAATCGCAATTACATCGACCATATTCAAATCACCGTCGCCGAAACCGTCGGCGTAGAAGATCGGGCAGGTTATTATGAATCCGCTGGAGCATTGCGCGACATGCTCCAAAACCATCTGATGCAGGTATTTTGCCTCACCGCGATGGAACCCCCCAACCAACTTGATGCCGACTCCATTCGGACAGAAAAAGTCAAGGTACTCGAAGCCACCCGCCTCGCTGATGTCCACAACCTGAGTCGCTCCGCCATTCGCGGGCAATATCGATCGGGTTGGATGAAAGGCGACCCCATTCCTGGCTATCGCGACGAACCAGGAGTCGCTCCAGGCTCCGTCAATCCCAGCTTTGTCGCCATGAAATTTACGATCGACAACTGGCGATGGAAAGATGTCCCCTTCTACCTCCGCACGGGTAAACGCTTACCCAAAAAAGTCTCCGAAATCGCCGTTCAATTCAAAGACGTACCTCTATCGATCTTCCAATCTGCCTCCCGTCAAGCCAATCCCAACGTCTTGACAATGCAGATCTACCCCAACGAAGGGATCTCCCTCCAATTTGAAGCCAAAATGCCAGGGGCAGATCTCCGCACCCGCACGGTAGATATGGACTTCAACTATCAATCCGCCTTTGGTGTCAAATCCTCCGATGCCTACGACAGACTCCTCATCGACTGTATGCTCGGCGATCAAACCCTCTTCACCCGCTCCGACGAAGTAGAAGAAGCATGGCGCATCGTCACCCCCGCCCTCTCCGCCTGGGAAGCAGACACCGATCCCAACTCCATCCACCTCTACGAAGCAGGCACCTGGGGGCCTTTAGCCGCCGAAGATCTCCTCAATGATGATGGTAGAAGATGGCATAGATTCTAGATTAGGGAATAGGGAATAGGGAATAGGGGATAGGGATGAGGGATTAGGGATTGGGGATTGGGGATTGGGGATTTTGGATTGAAGAACTAATACATTTCCCCACCCTCCTACCCTCCCACCCTCCTACCCTCCTACCCTCCTACCCTCCTACCCTCCCACCCTCCTACCCTCCTACCCTCCCACCCTCCTACCCTCCCACCCCCACACCCCCCATGAGCACCCAATCCTCCCCCGTCGTCTCGCTACGTGCGCCGAAAGATGTATCGGTGACAGAAATTGAAACCGAACTTCAGCAAATTTGGTCTGCTTATCAACCAGATAAGCAACAACAAAATGCGATCGAAGCAACCCAGCCGAGTACATTTACATTCATCGTTTACGAGCCAGAACCCACCCAGCACATGCTAGCAGTGTTGGGGTTCTATGATGGGCCGATCGATGGGATTTTTGGCCCAGCACAAGTCAAAGCAGTCAAAGCCGCCCAGAAAGCCTATCAACTCACCGTCACTGGTAAACTCGATCTGGAGACGATCGACAAAATCCAGACAGCTTATCACGCTAGAATCGTCGTTACCCATGATGCCCATGCTCTAGCAGTCGAAAAAGATGTGGATAATCGCGGCTATGTAGTCACAGATGCGATCGCCAATACCAACCCCCGCCGGATTATTACCGTTTGCCCGATGGTGGGTGAAGATAGTGGTGTCGGGGCGCAGGTGTCCATCTATTGCCCGATGAAAAAGCAATATAATGACATGCTCATTTGTAGCGAATACATCACCCTCCGGGGCACCCCAGAAGCACTAGAGCGCAGCGGTGAAAGTATCGCCAACCTCGCATTAGCAGACTTACCCAGATTCCTGTGGTGGAAAGACACTCCTGCACCCACCAAACCCCTATTTCAACAACTAGCTCGTCAAGCTCACTCCGTCATCTTCGACTCCGCCGATTTTGACTCCGCCGAAGCCGAGCTATTACAAATTCAAACCATTCTCACCCAAGGCATCCCCGTCATCGATCTCAATTGGCGACGTGTTGCGGCTTGGCAAGAACTCACCGCTGAAGCCTTCGATCCGCCAACTAGGCGCAAAGATATTACCGAAATCGATCGAGTGGATCTCAACTACGAGCGCGGCAATCCCGCTCAAGCACTGATGTTTCTCGGTTGGCTCGCCAGTCGGCTCCAATGGCAACCCGCCAAGTATATTCATAGTGGTGGCGACTACGATCTCCGTGAGATTTATTTTACCGCTCCTGATGGTCGTCAGATTCGCACAGAATTAGCCGCAATGCCCACAGGTAATGTTGGTGATATTCCTGGGGATTTGATGGGCATCCGCCTCAATTCTACCAATCCCAAGGCTGACTGTATTACAGTACTCTGTTCGGAGGTGGCGGGCTGCATCCAGATGGAAATGCGCGGTGGTACTCAAACTGCTCGTGTAGAGGAAGTTACCGCACTTGTAGATCGCAATGCTGAGGATCTGATGGCTGAATATCTCCAACGTTGGGGACGGGATTTATTGTATGAGGAAACGATGGGAGTTGTTGCTCAAATTTTGACGAAGGCAGAGCATATTTAACATCGCTACGCTAATGAGTTAATTTTTCCTAAATGCTTGTGAAAAGCTAATCAGAACTTGCGGGATGCGAGTTTTTATGGTGTGGGCAGAACCCGGAACTGGGGGTTCCGACCCCCAGACCCCCCGCCCTTGAGGGGAGGACGCTCCCCCCTCAAACTCCCCTGCATATGGATGGCTGGTGTGCTAGCGCTCGCGCACGCCCTAGTTCCCCGACGTAAAAAGCGGATGTAAAGGAGTGTTCGGGTTCCCCGACAGTGGAGCACACCAAGCAGCGAGACAAGACGCTTGGGCTTCACATTCACTCCATTTTAGATTTTAGTTGACAGTTTAAAGTCTTTTTACTTCGATTATATATGGTTTGTGGGCAATGCCCACCCTACGTTTTTATACTACTAATAACCTCCGACGATCGGTTTTTAGTAACGAATTAACGAGATTGTGGGAAGAAAACCGCTGGTGAAACGTGAAAAAACTCTGATAGCTTTTCGATATGTTCGACGGTGAGCTGTCGATGACCGTTAATTACCGCCGAAGCAATCGATTCAGTTTTGAAAATTGGCACTAATTCCTTCTGTTTTAAGCCCCACTCTTCGATTAGTACATTCAATAGTTCAATCCCGTAAATATCTGGGACTTCGACTGTTCTTTCTTCATATTCATGAATTATCATCCCTAATAACTTCAGATACTTTCGTCGATCTGCATTAAGTTGTCCGGCATCTAGCAAATCATCAACAACCTTCTGGACAGCGATAAAATCTACTTCTGATTCGATCGGACATGGTGTAAATTCATTAACTAGATCGATATATTTTTCACATGTTGCGATCGACATATCATTTATCCTTGTAAATTATCAATTAATTAGTCATACCAGTCATCATTTTTCCAATCATCCTTGTCATATTCTGCATGAGTCAGAATATGTCTGACAAATATAATCCCATCTTCATAATCGATGTAGACAATTAATCGATACTTATTTCCACCGATATTAAAGTTTTTGAAGATTGGGCGCGTTCTCACAAGACTATCTTAGCAAAATGCGAAGATAGTCACAAGTTCTAAAAGTTATTTAAGATTGGGATACTCATTCCCCCATCTTAATAATAGAGAATTGGTTACAACACTTACCGAACTTAGAGCCATCATTGCACCAGCAGCAGAAGGACTGAGCATCACTCCCCAGCCAAACCAGTATAATAATCCGGCGGCGGCGGGAATGCCAATGAGATTATAAATCGTCGCCCAACCAAGGTTTTGTTTGATTTTGGTGAGGGTAGATTTGGACAATTCGATCGAATAAACCACATCCAATAGTCGATCGCGCATTAAGATAATATCGGCTACTTCGATCGCAATATCGGTACCTGTATTTAGAGCAATCCCAATATCGGCTTGAGCTAGAGCTGGCGCATCGTTGATACCATCCCCAATCATCGCTACTTTCCGCGAGGTGGTGCCATTAATTTGTAAGGATTGGATGATTTGCGCTTTATCCTGGGGGAGGACTTCGGCATGAATTTGGGTGATACCGAGTTGAGTACCGATCGCACTAGCTACCATTTGCTTGTCTCCCGTCAATAGTACCACCTGCAAACCCATCTGTTGCAACTGTTGGACTGTTTCGATCGCATCTTCGCGCAATTTATCGGTGACAGCGATTAAACCCATCATCACATCGCCCATCGCGACAAATATCACGGTTTTGCCCTGGGTGGTTAAATTGTCAGCTTTAGCGCACCAGTCAGAGTTAACCTCGATTTCCTGTGCGGCTAACCACCGTTGATTTCCGACTGTAACTGTGACTGCGGATTGGCTGGATGAAACAATCTCTGCTTTTACACCTAAGCCAATTTCTGTATGTGCGGTGAGGATTGTCAGGAGGCTTAAATCTAATTTGGTTGCTTCCTGTTGAATGGCTGTGGCGAGGGGATGATTGGTAACGCTTTCGGCGGTGGCGGCGAGTTGTAATAGTTCGCTGGGGGAAATATTATCGTTGGTGAGTACATCCATGACTTGGGGTTTCCCGACTGTCAATGTCCCTGTCTTGTCAAATACTACCGTATCGATATGATGGATGGCTTCTAAGACATCGCCACCTTTAATTAGTAATCCGCGATCGGCACCAATCCCCGTACCGACTAAAATGGCTGTAGGCGTAGCTAAACCCAAGGCACAGGGGCACGCTACCACCAGCACGGCGATCGCCGTTTTGAGCGGTGTAAGGGTGGAAATGGTAGGATCTAGATTGAGACTATGAATACCGATAAAGTACCAGAATAAAGCTGTGAGTAGCGCGATCGACATCGTACCATAGGTAAAATATCCCGCTACTGTATCCGCCAACTGTTGTACGGGAGCCTTGCGGGTTTGAGCTGCTTCTACCAGGGCGATAATTTGGGCGAGAGTAGTATCATCTCCCGTGCGAGTAACTTCGATCGATATTGCCCCAGATTGATTTACTGTACCCGCAATAACTACATCTCCAAGCTGCTTGACGATCGGCATGGATTCGCCCGTTAGTAGCGACTCATCAACAGTCGTCTGACCCCAGCGAATCGCCCCGTCAGCAGGGATCTTTTCGCCTGGGAGTACCCGCAAATATTCACCAATTTTGACCTGTTCTACGGGAATCTCGATCGGTTGGGGACGATCTGGATCTGCACTCACTAGTCGAGCGATGGGCGGTTGAAGCGACAATAATCGATCGAACCCATTTGCCGCTCGATGTTTCGCCTGTTGTTCTAAGGTTCGCCCTAAAAGAATAAACCCAATAATCATCACGGGTTCTTCAAAAAAGCATTCCCAACCCAAATTCGGCCATAATAAAGCGACGACGCTAGCAGTATAAGCCGAAATCGTCCCCAAACCTACCAATGTATTCATATTCGGATTGCCACCCCACAAACTCCGCCAACCATCGACCAAAATCGATCGACCTGGGAATATAATTGCTAAAGTAGCTAATCCCCAATGCCACCAAAAGTTATTCAGCGGATTGGTGAAACCATGATGGAGGTGGGTAGTCGGTTGGGTAAAGTGTCCGACTGCGGATAAGGTAAGTAGTATTCCTGCCGTAATCAGTTGGCGGAGGAGTTGTTGCGATTCCTGAAGATACTTTGCTTGTCGATCGATATTACTCCGCGCTGTACTCGTGCGAGGTTGACTGGGAAAGCCGCGATCGGTCAGTTTTGCCGCCAGAGCATCAGCAGTGATTAGATCGGGTTCGGTGACGATGGCAGCCACACCTGTGAGTAAATTCACACAGGCAGATTTTACCCCAGGTCGATCGGTAATGTGTTTCTCCACCGCCCTGACACATCCGGCACATTTCATCCCGCCTACATCGAGGACGATCGTAGTTGTATTTGGCTCGATGGTTGTATTTGTCATGGGTGTGGGGTAAATTGGGTGGGGTTATCGCCCGCTACTTAGGCTGGATCCTGCGAGCGATATCGATCGATTAATTTATTCAATCCTTGCTCTATTATTGCCATATCTCTATTGCTCTTGCTGGTATGGACACCATCCACTTACTTGACGATCGAATATTGGATAATGTACCTGTCTAATATTCGATCGTCAAGTTAAACTTTATGAATTTAGAAATAGCTCAATCCTTAATTAATGCCGCCATCGATGAAGCCAAACGGTTGGAGGTAAATATTGCGGTTACGGTAGTAGATTCCGGCGGGCATCTAGTCGCCTTCGCGCGGATGGATGGAGTCAGCTATATCACCATCGATATCACCCGGCGCAAAGCTTTGACAGCTTGTAACTATCGAGTACCCAGTCAAAAGGTATTTATGCTCTCTCTTAGTCATCCAGCCATGACTGTCGAATTTACTAAAAATGACGAACTTTGTATGGTGGGAGGGGGTTTGCCGCTCGAACTAGCCGATGTATGTATCGGTGGATTGGGTATCAGTGGAGCCAAATCACCAGAGCAAGATGAGAAAATCGCCCTCAAAGCAAAATCCATCCTGACAAATTTTTAAAAACCTCAATCCCCATCCCTACCAACAATAATTAGCGACGAAGATTGGGGCGTAAGTAACATCACAAAAAAATTGCTGAAGTTTCGATCTTCAGCAATCTTATCAAATTTACCTGCAAGCAATTGCAGTCTGTCTCAACCAATTCATCAGCGATAACAATGAATTAGGCATTACCAGATTGAGCTAATTTATCCTTTAGTTCGGCTAATTTACCCGCCCAACGAGGATCGGGTTGGAAACTTTCTGTACTAGGGCTGCTAGTGTTCGTGGTAGCGTTGGTTTTGGTGCTCTCTTTGCGGGCACCCTTTTTACCACCACCACTGCTCCGACGAGGAGTCTCAGCGGTGCTAGATCCTTTGTTAGGGTTGAGAGTGGGTTTGGGGATATTGCTGGGTTCTTTTGGTGCTTTGGGTTCACCAGATTCATCATCATCATCTTGCCCTTTAGCTTTGGGCAGAGCTTTTTCGATCGATAGCGGCAGTTCTTGGAACATTGTCCCATTATATTGCTCGACGATGCGATCGGCTTGCTCTTCAGTTTCTACAGTGATAAAGCCAAAGCCGCGACACTTACCCGTTTTCCGATCTTTGATCACCTTGATAGAGACGAGTTCACCTGCTTCAACGAAGACAGTTTGAAGCTCTTCACGCTCTACGTCAGTTTTTGGTAAATTGCCGACATATAGACGAATAGACATATAAAAAATTCCTCCAGACTGGAATCGAATTAGCTTGCTTGCAGGATTTATCTCAGGGGAGACAGATTAGGTAGCTATTAGGTTTAGGCGGATAAACAAGCGATTGCAGTAGGACTCTTAGGTACGATCCTTTGACATCAGTACTATATCTTAGTGTTTGCTCAAAAAGTTTGTTCCACCCCTACCTAAATTATCACGTCTGAGTATAGTTTGTGCTAGACGTTCTAGATATTTGCCATCGATTTCTGACGGACTAAATCGATTCAGCCGAGCCGAGCCACTCAAATAAATCCTTGGATCTCCAAATATGCCCTGTTTGGCATCAAGCTAGACAGACAAATAGGCTACGCCAATAAATCAAAAATGTTCATCAATTATCAATCATTTGGCTTACTCATTTCTACCGATCGTTTCAGCCAAATTACTGAACTAACAATCGGACATTTTACTTACATTGGCTTGGCGATATTAGACCTGTTAGATTAAACATGCAAATAATATGTATCGTTTAACTATACTCTAATAATGCGTACAAATCGTCAAATCATCAGTGGATATACTTGTCCATTATGTGCCACAGATCGAGTCCGTCGCGCCCATCGTCAAGGGATTTTGGAACGGATTATTTCTCTGTTCAATTTTTACCCATACTATTGTCTAGATTGCCCCAGCAAGCTTCGTTTTTACCGTTTTAAAAAGAGATAATTTGGGGCTGTTGACTTGGTGCATCTACTATATTCTTGGCTATGAGGCAAGATTATACATATCTGACTTTTGAACATTCGGTAACTGGGATGTGAGCAATCGATCCATCCAGCCTTCAAAATAGGCTGTGTTTGCCAATTGTTCTTGCGGATCTTGGCTATCTAAGGAGTGAGGCACTAGCCCTAATATTGTCGCACTGGTTACACAATACATAGATTTTTGAAAACTCTGACAAATTTTCACCAGTAGATCGTCTTCTTTACGTTTGGTATTTTGATACATTTCATGGAGATAGGCTGGTAGATAATGCCGCATATCCTGCATCAATAGAGTGGGTGGAATCCCCGAACAGCCGATCGGTAACGGATCTGCATATAATGCACCGTAAGTAAATTCATTCTGTTCGAGGGGAATTTGATGAGCTTGGGCATTGTAAGAAACTACGCCCAAAAATGGTGTGCCGCGAAAGAATATCGCTTCCACATAGGGTACAGCCACATCCATTAAGAAGGTCAAATTTGCTGATGAGGGTAAGATATCATAGGATTTACCATCAATTTCTACGGCATAATTAATCGGGTTTCCCGCAGCCGCTACCAAACCAGCTTTAATCCAATCTACTACCATTGGAATGCTAGTGACTTTACCCTGTTCGTAAGCTCTGGCTAAGGTGAGGAAAATATCTGACATTACATTCCAAAATTGACCGAGAGCATTGTAATAAACTGATTGACGTATTTGCTCTGGTAAAAATTCTGGAAACAGTCGATGCAATAGTTGAATGACTGGATTACCTTTGATTTTGGCTTGGATGGCTGGTTCAATGAGCTGGCGAAATTCTGGTGATTCGATATATTGCTCTAGTTTGCCACCACCATGCCAGAGCATTACTTTCATACAATACTCGGCATACTCAAAGTTAATTCGATCGTGCCACAAATGCTTGAAAAGTTGTTTGAATGATACGCCATTATTGAAGTATTTGAAGAAGGGGAAAACTGTCAGAAATTCTCGATCGGCAATATGCAGCAGATTTTCTTTATAGGCACCAAGCACATAGCCATAGCTGTCCAAAATACCGACTACTTCTTTGAGATTGTCGGGACTATCTGGCAATAAACTTTGACCGTTGTAAAATCGATCGATATAGTTGGCAAAACGATGACAGGAATTAGAAGTCATTTTGGATTTTGAATTTTGGATTTTGGATTGTAATAATTCAGGGCGAGCACTGTAGGGGCACGATGCATCGTGCCCCTACAGCCTCGTGCCCCAACAGTGCTCGCCCCCATCTACGCTAATT
>JANOPX010000124.1:0-19588 GCA_031422115.1 Chamaesiphon sp. VAR_4_metabat_408
CAAGACCGCGCCCCTACAGGTTAATTGTGTAGGGGCGCGGTCTTGTGCCCGCCCTAACCCCCCTAGGGTTATCGCAGTAATAGTATTTATGTTGTCAAGATTAGATTTGGTCGATAAGTTCGACTTCGACAAACCGCAGGCGAGGATATTGATAAGCCAGCAACGGTAACAGCATCGATAAGCCGCCGACGATCGTGAAGAATAAACCAATTCCACGACCAGGGCCAACACCCATCACTCGACCGATCGTAGCAGCAAGGGCACCATCTGTCATCATTAATGGCTCAAATACTCGATCGGCTAATGGCCCAGCGATAACATAGGCGATCGGTTGTAAGACATGGCTCATCATTCCTTCGATCGCAAATACCCGCCCTTGAACTTCAGGATCGACTTTACGCTGTAGAATAGCTTGACTACAGCAGTTGACAATTGGCGAACCAAAGGCAAACAAGAAAGCCGCCACAGCAACGAGGGGTACAGAGGCTCGAAAGCCAGTCGCCGCAATACACAATCCACCTAATAATTGAAACCCTAAAATAGTGTTAATTTGCTGAGATGGCAGTCCTCTAGTACTAATTAACAACGTACTTAATAGCATCCCGATCCCATCAATAAACAAGATGGTGCCGAGCATCGCTGGAGATGTGAATGAGAGAATCAATGGTGTCAGCAGAACGCTAATCATCGACAGAAAAAAGTTGGCGATCGCAAAAAAGCAAATTAATCCGAGTAGTCCAGGTCGAGATTTGAGGTATTTTAGCCCATAAGTGAAGCTCGCAAACATCGACTCTTTTTTTCCTTCATCCTCTGCTGCTGAATTGCTAATTCTCGGTGGAAATCTGACGATCGATAGGGTAATAATGGAAACTAGAAAGGTAATAAAGTCAACTAATAACACCCCCTGCAACTGAATTGTGACGAGTAAGGCACCACCGAGAATAGGCGGAATTAGCATTTTTAACGCATCGGCTAGCTCCGTCAACCCATTAGCACGAGTGAGATTTTCTTTGGCAACTAATTGGGGAATGGCAGCATTATATGCTGGCCATTGCAAACTACCAAAAGCAGAACTAACAGCGACAGCGATGTAAACATGCCAGACTTCCAATTTACCAACAAATAACAGGATCGCGATCGCCAGCATTGCCACACCAGCTCCACAATCACCAATCATCATGCAGTAGCGACGGTTCCATCGATCTGCTAGGGCACCCGCAAAGGGGGTAATCAACAGCGGCGGAATCGAGCCAAATAAGAAAGCGATGGCAAATTGAGTCACTGAGCCAGTTTTTTGGTAGATCCACACATCTAGCGCGAAGCTACTCAAGCCGGAACCGATAACCGAGATCGTCTGTCCAAACCAGATGATGTGGAAGAGGCGCATTGTTTTCATTTGAGGTAGGAGGGGAGGGGGACGGGGGGACTGGGGGACTGGGGGACGGGGGGACTGGGGGACTGGGGGACGGGGACTGGGGGATGGATCTGTAGGGGCGGGTGTCTTGTCGTTTTTTTATGCGGGGGGAACCCCCGCATAAAAACGCCGCTTTATGAATTCGATTCCGCTTTGACTAGAGATTCATTCAAACCCGCCCTCCTCACTAGCGATGTAGGCAGGGTGGTTTCATACAAGGAAAGAAAAATGCAAAAACCCTGGTGCTTAGTCTTTAACCGCCCTCAAATAAATTTGGGGCTAATAGCCAAAGTCCACTGAAGTGGACTGAGCGATTGAGGCTGACGGTGTATGAAACCACCCTGGCTCACTAGCGATGTAGGGGAGGGTGAATTTCAATCCAAAATCCAAAATCCTCTCAGGCTTTTCCTAGACAAAGTTGCAGTTTTTCGGCTAAAATTCCCACATTTGGTTTTGTTACCATCGTGTGATGATCGCCAGGAATCCAGTGAACATTGACTCCTTGAGGTGCTAATTTTTGCCAAGCGGCGATCGATTCTAGGGAGTCTGAAGCGATGCCTTCCTCGGCGAGGAACAGATCGACTGTGCCGCTATAGGATTGGGGCTGATAGTCATTAGCGGCGAGGATGTGACCTCGGAATACCTGGAGCAGTCGTTGAGCTTGCACGAGATCTAGTTCGGGGGGAAGTCCTAAAATCGCGCCATTTTTGCGGGCGAGTAATTCGGCGATGAAGTCTACATCGTCAGCTTCATTTAGTTCTTCAAACTCGGTAAATGGGGATGTATCTAGCAACACGACGGTAGCTACTTCATCTCCTTGCGATCGCAATTGTTGGGCGATCTCAAAGGCTACCAATCCACCGAAACTCCAGCCGCCGATCTGGTAGGGGCCATCAGCTTGAAGGGTTTTCATCACTTGGATATAGTAGGCTGCCATCTCTTCGACGTTGGTATGGAGACGTTGCGATCGATCTAAATCTAGGGATTCGAGTCCATACACTGGTTGGGCTGAGTTGAGATTGCGTGCTAGCTCTAGATAGGAGAGGACGGTACCGCCACCAGGATGAACGAAGAATAGGGGTCGGTGGGAGTTATCACCTTGCTGGAGGGGCATCAAGGTGGCGGAGAAGGGATCGATCGGGGTGGTAGAGCGGATGCTTTGAGCGAGCTGTTCGATCGTCGCGCCTTGGAATAGGGTGGCGAGGGAGAGCTGCTTGTCAAATTGGTGCTGAATTCGCGCCATCAGGCTCACTGCTAGAAGCGAATGGCCGCCAAGGTCAAAAAAGTTGTCGCGAATGCCGATCGGGGTAATTTGAAGCACTTGTTCCCAGATCTGCATTAGTTGGAGTTCGAGGGCATCGCTGGGGGGGATAAAGGTATCGTTAGCGGACAGATCGGGGATGGGGAGTGCTTTTCGATCGACTTTACCGTTAGGTGTGAGGGGGATTTGTTCGAGGAATATAAATGCTCCAGGCACCATATAATCGGGGAGTTGCTGTTTGAGAAAATCGCGGAGATCGCCAGGGGTGAGTTCGGGATGGGAGACAATATAGGCGGCTAAATATTGGTTTCCAGGTTTGTCTTCTCGATCGATAACTGTCACGGCTTGAATCTGGGGATGTTGGCTGAGGATCGCTTCGATCTCGCCAAGTTCGATCCGAAAACCGCGAATCTTGACTTGGAAGTCAACTCTGCCGAGAAATTCGACATTTCCATCAGGAAGATACCGCGCTCTGTCGCCTGTTTTGTACAGGCGAGGGGATAATTCGGGGTGAAAGGGATTGGGGATAAAAGCTGGCTGGGTGAGGGCTGGCGCGTCTAAATAACCGCGCCCTACTCCCGCACCACCGATGTAAAGTTCGCCTGGGACACCGATCGGGACTGGCTGTAACTGGCGATCTAGGATGTACAATTGGGTATTCGCAATCGGCCGACCGATCGAGAGATTCAAGATTTCTGGTGCTGGTGCGGTGTAAATTGGATAATGGGTGACATCATCGGCACATTCTGTCGGCCCATAGGCATTCATCAGCGGGATATGTGGGTAATACTCCAGCCATTGACGGCATAATTGGGGTGGCAAGGTTTCACCTGTGAGCAGCAACCACTTCAGGGCTAATGTGGGCGGGGTATTGAGTTCGATTTGTTGGAGAATGGCGCGGAGCAGGGAGGGGACGATCTCTAGGATCGAAATCTGCCGACGGGCGACGAGGGCGAGTAATCGCGCCGGATCTGCGGCAATTTCGGTGCTGACAATTTCTACTTTGCCACCGACGAGGAGGGGTGCCAAAAATTGCCAAATGCTGATATCGAAGGTTTGGGCGGCTGTCTGAGCGACAATCGATCGGGAACTCAAATTTAGATCGACGATTTTGGCATGTAAATGATTGAGCATTCCCCGCTGTTCGAGCATGGCACCTTTAGGTTTGCCAGTAGAACCGGAGGTATAAATTACATAGGCTAAATTGTCAGGAGTGCAACGAATCGGCAAGTTTGCACTGGAGTATTCTGGGGCATTGAGTTGGGAAAAATTTAGAAGTTGGGAATTGGGGATGCTACTGACGATCGGTTCTAGCATCGATGTCCAGGAGTTAGATGTCAAAATTAATGGTGCTTTACTTTGGGATAATACTTGTTGGATTCGTTCGGTTGGATGATAAGGGTTGAGGGGTAGATACGCGCCACCTGCTTTAAATACGGCGAGGATGGCGGTGAGAAAATCGAGATTTCGATCGGCTACTAATGCGACGATTGTTTCTGCCCCAACACCTAGTTCTACTAACTTTCTCGCCCATCGATTGGCGCGATCGTTTAATGCTTGATAAGTCAGATTTCGATCGCCATCGCTAACAGCAATTGCATCTGGAGTCAGACTGACTTGTTGCTCGAATAGCTGGGGAAAACACCACTCAGACTGAGTAGCTGAGGGATATTCAGATTGAGTTTGATTCCATGACTCGATGATTTGTTGTTGCTCGATCGGGTTTAATATTGGTAGTTGCTTGACATGCTGGTGGGGATTGGCGACGATACTTTGGAGTAATGTTTGAAAGTTGACAGCGAGACGATCGATCGAAGTGCGATCGAATAAATCTGTTTTATATTCCCACCCACATACCAATCCCGAATCAGATGCTTGAATCGAGAGGGTAAGATCGAATTTGGCATTAATATTTTCTAGCTCCAAGGGCACAATCTGGAGTCCGGGTAGCTCCAAATTGCTCGTCGGTGTATTGTCCATCTCGAACATAACTTGAAATAGTGGCGAATAGCTCAAAGAGCGTGCTGGCTGAAGTTCTTCAACTAATTTCTCGAACGGTAGATCTTGATGTTCTTGGGCATCCAAGGTAAGTTGTCTTACTAGTCCTAAGAAATCTAAGAATGTGGGATTGTTTTCTACTTTTATCCGCAGAACCAGAGTATTGACAAAGAAACCAATTAACGGTTCGATTTCATGCCGATTGCGATTGGCGATCGGCGAACCAATGACGAGATCGTCTTGACCGCTATAACGAGTAAGTAAGACTGCAAATGCTGCTAGCATCGTCATAAATAGGGTCGTACCAGACTGTTGACTCAAACTAGTCAGTTGTGCGCTGAGTCCCTGCTCTAGAGAGAATTCGACGAAACCTCCGGTATATGTTTGAGTTGATGGACGAGGGCGATCTGTGGGAAATTCTAATAAGGGTGGCGCGCCGATTAATAGTTGTTTCCAGTAATCGATTTGTTGTGCTAAAACATCACCAGTCAGCCATTTTTTTTGCCAAGCTGCAAAGTCAGCATATTGAATAGTTAATTCAGGTAATGGGGAAGTTTTACCATCGCCAAAAGCTAGATACAATTCGGATAACTCATGAATAAATACACCCATCGACCACCCATCAGAAACAATATGGTGCATGGTAATCAGCAACACATGGGATGTTTGCGATAACTGAAGTAACTTTACGCGCATTAACGGAGCCGCAGCTAGATCGAAATATTGCTGTGACTCATCGATCGCCAGTTGTTTGACTCGAACTGACTGTTCTGGCTCTAATAGTCGCTGTAAGTCAATGACGGGAAGATCGATCGATACATGAGGATTAATTACCTGAATTGGGGCATCATTTACCAGCTCAAAATGAGTCCGCAATATCTCATGACGGCGGACAATCTCAACGACAGCCATTTCTAGTACGGGGATTTTCAGCGTCCCAAAAAGTTGCAATGCCACTGGAATATTATAAGTAGCACTTGCCCCTTCCAATCGATCGAAGAACCACTGTCTCGCCTGAGCAAAAGATACAGGTAAATCGCCATCTCGCTCGATCGGTATAATTCGATCGTTAGTAGAGCTATTGTCTACATTACTGCACTGAATAAAGTCGATCAGCTCCGACTTGCGATCGGCTAATTCAGTCCGAATTTCTGTTGTCAACGCACCTTTGGGAGCATCACACCGCAATCGAATTCCGTCTGTATTATCGACCCATAATTTGATATCTAACTTGCCTAAGTCGGCTAAAAAGTCTTTAGTGGTTTTCATATATTTAGTATTCTTTAGATATATTCTAATATGTGCGATTGATGTATTCTTGCGCTTGCTCAAGTAGGGGCAATCGTCCAAAATATAGTTCATCTAATTCGCGACCCTTATTACTTAAATCTCAATCTCTTCTCGATCGAGTAATCGATCTACGTTTTCGGCTAACTCAGCGATAGTTGGCAATTCAAACAAACGACGAAGCGGTAATTCGATCCCAAATGTCGATCGCAAGCGAGACATAATTTGAGTTGCGAGTAAAGAGTGTCCCCCTAGCTCAAAGAAATTATGATGGATACCAATTTCAGATAGATTTAAAACATTCATCCATATCTGGGCTAATTCGATCTGAGTCGGGGTAGTAGGTAGAGTAAAAGTATCGATCGAACTAAATTTCAAGTCAGGAATAGGTAGGTTATGGCGATCGACTTTCCCATTCGCCGTGAGCGGAATACTATCCAGAAATACAAATGCACCTGGCACCATATAATCGGGTAATTTCTGTTTGATAAAATTCCGTAAATCGCTGGTTTCAATTGGTGAATTAGGGACGATATAAGCGGCTAGATATCGATCTCCCGCTTGCTCCTCTCTGGCAATAACTGTCGCTTCCCGCACTTGGGGATATAGATTCAATACTGCTTCAATCTCACCAAGTTCGATCCGAAAGCCGCGAATTTTGACTTGGAAATCGATTCGACCGAGAAATTCAATGTTACCATCGGCAAGGTATCGCGCTTTGTCACCAGTTTTGTACAATCGTGCGCGAGTTGACTGACTGAAGGGATTGGGGATAAAAGCTGATTCAGTTAGCTCTGGTGCATTCAAATAACCACGCCCCACTCCAGCACCACCGACGTAAAGTTCGCCTGCTACACCGATCGGCACTGACTGTAAATAGTGGTCGAGGATATATAATTGAGTATTAGAAATTGGATGTCCGATCGGTAGATTTAAGACCTCTGGTGCTGGGGGAAATTCGATCGGATAATGGGTGACATCATCGGAGCATTCCGTCGGCCCATAGGCATTTAACATCGGAATGGTAGGATAATACTCGAACCACTGACGGCATAATTGAGGTGGTAAAGCTTCACCTGTGAGCAAGAGCCAGCGCAGACGGGATAATTTGGCTGGGATTGCACCATCGATGATTTGCTGAATCATCATTCGTAATAAAGATGGCACGATCTCTAGAATGGAAATCTGTCGCTCTTCGGTGAGGGCAAATAATTGAGTCGGATCTGTGGCGATTTCAGTAGGGATAATTTCGACTGTACCACCGACTAATAATGCTGCTAAAAGTTGCCAAATGCTAATATCAAATGTTTGGGTGGCAGTTTGGGCGATCGTATCATCAGCGGTTAAGTTTAGATCGGTTATCTTGGCAAATAAATGATTTACCATTCCCCGTTGTTCTAGCATCGCTCCTTTGGGCGTACCTGTAGAACCAGATGTATAGATCGCATAAGCTAAGTTATCAGGTGTCGATCGAATTGGCAGATTGTCAGTTGAATATTCCAACCGATCTAAATCTTCGATATACAACAGTTGAGGCTTGATTTTGAGCTGCCCAACGATCGATACAACTGCTGATAAATATTGCTGTTGAGCTAATATAAATGGTACTTTACCTTGGGATAATATTTGCTGCGTCCGTTCTACTGGATGTTCGGAATTGAGTGGTAGATATGCCCCACCTGCTTTAAATATTGCCAACATTGCTGTCAGGAAATCGATAGTTCGATCGCCCATCAAAGCTACAATTGTCTCGGCTTCCACACCAAGTTTGACTAAATATTTTGCCCATCGATTCGCCCGATCGTTTAATTGTTGATAAGTGAGTTGTTGGTTTTTAAATACCACGGCGATGGCATCTGGAGTAGAGGCTACCTGTTGCTCAAATAATTGCGAGAAACAGGTATTTAAGGGATATGCAGCTTGAGTATCATTCCATTTGGCGAGTAACTTTTCTTGCTCTATGCCTAAAATTGGTAATTGAGCTACTCGCTGATGAGGATTGGCGACGATACTAGCGAGTAAAGTTTGGAAATTGGTTGCCAATCGATCGATTGTCGATCGATCGAATAAATCGCTGTTGTAGCCTAATTCTGCCGTCAAACCAGCCTCGCTTTCCGCCATCGACAGAAATAGATCGTTTTGAGCACTCAGATCTTCTAGCTCTAATAAATCGAGGCTAAGTTCGGGCAGTTCTAATTTTCCCATCGGTGCATTTTGCAGCACAAACATTGTTTGGAATAGTAAAGCATGGCTCAGAGATCGTTCTGGCTGAAGCTCCTCAACTAGTTTCTCTAAGGGGAAATCCTGGCGATCGTAAGCTCCTAATGTTGTTTCCCGCACTTGTGCTAATAAATCTAAAAAAGTCGGGTTTCCTTGGAGCTTAGTTCGCAGCACTAAAGTATTAATAAAACAGCCAACGATCGACTCTACCTCACTCCGCTGACGGTTGGCGATCGGCGAACCAATGACTACATCATCCTGTCCGCTATACCGAGATAGTAAAGTAGCAAAAGCAGCAAACAAGAGCATGAATAAAGTCGATCCAGACTGTTGACAAATACCTCTGATGGATCGAGTTAATCCTCGATCGATCTGAAAATATTTAGTCCCACCTTGAAACGTCTGGATTGATGGACGGGGACGATCGGTTGTGAGCGTCAGAAATCTCGGTGCGTCCGCCAAATGTTGCCGCCAATATTCAAGTTGACTCGCGAGAATATCTCCAGTCAACCATTGCCGTTGCCAATCGGCAAAATCAGCATATTGAATCGGCAATTCAGGCATTAGCACCGGATTACCTGCCGCAAAACCTGCATAAAAGCTCGCAAATTCTCGAAATAAAATGCCCACAGACCAACCATCAGCCGCAATATGGTGCATCACCAAGAGTAAAATATGTTCGCGATCGTTCAACCGAATTAAAGTAGGGCGCAACATCAAATCTGTCGCCAAATTAAACGGACGCAACGGTTCGGACTTCAAAATCCGATCGACATCTATTTGACATCGCTCTTTAGCCAAGTGAGTAAGATCGATCGTGTTTAAAACTACCGACTGTCGGGGTAAAACTACTTGAGCTAATGTCTCATCAACGGTAGTAAAAACAGTCCGTAGCGCGTGATGTCGATCGACGATCGCATCGAGAGTTTGCTCCAATACATCCACCTTCAAGCTCCCATTTAGTCGCACGGCGATCGAAATATTAAAGGGGCTATCTGGATCTAATTGATTCAAGAACCATAGTTGCTGTTGGGCGAAGGATGCAGGTGCGGGAGCGATACTTTGTCTGGGACTAATTCGGGCTTTTTTTACAGCCGATCCGCCCTTTTTCATCAGGCGTTCTTGCAAGAGTGCGAGTTTTTCAGGAGATAGATTAGCGATGCGATCGTTGATATTGCTCATGGTTTTGGGGGGCTGGGGGGAGGGGGGACTGGGGGCATAAAATCTAGAACATTAGTGCTTCGGTACCAACCACCCGCGACTAAAGTGCGGGCTACTAGCAAAAGTCCACTTAAGTGGACTTAATTACACTAGCCCGCGATTTATCTGCGGGGCGGTTGATGACGAAGAACTAGAGTTTTAAATACGATATGGTGAGAACTAATCCACCACGGGAGAGTGAGGTACTGGGCTTGAATTCCTGTCTCAAAAACAAACTTATTACTTATTACTTATTACTTATTACTTAATTAAACTTCCTCCAATTCGGCTAAGATCCTTGCCATCTCGTCATCCTCGGTGTCTTCAGCTAGATGCTGAACTACAGTTTCGGCGAGATCTGCGATCGTTTGTCGCTCGAATAAAGTCCGCAGGGGTAGATCTACTTGGAGCGCGTCGTGGATGCGGGAAATAACTTGAGTCGCTAACAGTGAATGTCCACCCAATTCAAAGAAATTGTGGTGAATGCCTACTTGCTCCACCCCCAGAATGTCCGCCCAAATACTGGCTAGAATCGTTTCTATTGGCGTACTCGGTGCAACTGCCGATCGATCGAGTTCCGAGTGCCCTTGGGCTAAATTTGCTAGGGCTTGGCGATCGATTTTGCCATTGGGAGTCAGGGGAAAAGACTCTAGCATCACAAATGCTGATGGCACCATGTATTCGGCGAGTCGCTCGGTGAGAAAACTCCGCAATTGACTGGCGGTAATCGTTGGCGTAGCCTCTCCTGTGGAGAATCCAGCTTTGGGCACAATATAGGCAACTAACCGTTTTCCCGTCGGCTCGATTCGCACGACGACTGCGGCTTCTTGCACTTGGGGCTGGAGACTCAGCACCGCTTCGATTTCACCTAGCTCGATGCGGAAGCCGCGAATCTTCACCTGGAGATCGATTCTGCCGAGAAATTCGATATTTCCATCTGCTAAATATCGAACCAAATCGCCCGTTTTATATAGCCGCCCAGAATAAGCTGAATTAAAGGGATTGGGGATAAATTTCTCGGTGGTTAATTCGGGACGATTGAGGTAGCCTCGCGCTAAACCCGCGCCGCCGATGTGCAATTCGCCTGGGACACCGATCGGCACTGGTTGAAGATGGCTGTCGAGGATGTAAACTTGGATATTATCGATCGGACGACCGATGGGTGGTGCTGTTTTACTAGCGGTGCAAATCGCTGTTGTCGCACATACTGTCGATTCTGTCGGCCCATAACCGTTCAGAAATAAGCGTCCTGCCGACCATTGTGCCACTACATCGGGGGGACAGGCTTCCCCGGCAACAATAATCGTTCGTAAATCTGGATAGGCTCCACTGGGCATCGCCGCCAGAGCCGAAGGCGACAGTGTGACATGGCTAATCCGCTGCTGTTGCAATAATTTCATCAATCCTGTACCGGGCAGTAAGGAGTCTCGGTTGCCTAAATAGAGGGTAGCTCCCGCACAGAGCGACATCACTACTTCCGAAATCGACGCATCGAAGCTAAAGGAAGCAAATTGCAGCACGCGACTATCGGCACGAACATCAAAGCCGCGAACCTGTGCCAGGGCAAGGTTACACAAGCCCTGATGCTGAATTAGTACACCTTTAGGCTTGCCTGTAGAGCCGGAGGTATAGATGACATAAGCGAGGTTGCTCGGTTGAAGATCGCTGTGAGGATTGGTGGTAGCTTCGCCCTCGAAATTATCCCAGTCATCTAGCTCAACGATTGGCACATTCACCGGGGGCAAACTTGTCACCAACTTTTGTTGTGTCAAGAGCACCGCTACTTGGGAATCAGCCAGCATGAAATTCAATCTGTCGGAGGGATAGGCAGGATCTAGGGGCACATAGGCACCACCAGCTTTGAGAATGCCCAAGAGTCCAATTATCATCTCGCAAGAACGTTCGACACAGATACCGACTAATACCTCTGCTTTCACTCCCAAGGTTTGGAGGTAGTGCGCTAATTGATTCGATCGAGCGTTCAATTCGCGGTAAGTTAGTTGGGTACTTTCATACTGCACGGCGATCGCATTTGGAGTCTTGGCTACCTGTGCTTCAAATAATTGGTGGATGCACTTATCAGCAGGATAATCGGTGTGGGTATCATTCCAGTCGATGAGTAGTTGCTGCTGCTCGGCACTTCCAATCAGCGGTAATTGGGCGATAGGCTGATGGGCATTGGCGATAATCCCGGCGAGTAAAATCTGGAAATGTCCAGCCATGCGATCGATCGTGCTAGCATCGAATAAGTCCCGATTGTAAATCAGTTCCCCAGTCAATCCTGCTGCTGTTTCGGTCATCTGTAATGTCAAATCGAATCTAGCGGCGACTTGCTCTAGTTTGAAGGGCGTAATCGTCAGATCTGGTAGTTCTACTTTACTCAGAGGCGCGTTTTGCAAGACAAACATCACCTGAAATAGGGGCGTATAACTGAGGGAACGCTCTGGCTGAAGCTCTTCTACCAGTTTCTCAAACGGGAGATCCTGATGTTCGTAAGCTCCTAAAGTCATTTCCCGCACTCGTGCTAGTAGTTCGACAAAAGTGGGATTGCCATCGAGTTTGGTATGCAAAACTAAAGTATTGACAAAAAAGCCAATTAAGGATTCAATTCCACTCTGATTGCGATTGGCGATCGGCGAACCGATCGCGATCTCTTCCTGACGGCTATACCGCGATAGTAATGTCGCAAAGGCAGCCAGTAGGGTCATAAATAACGTCGCCCCCGCACCTTGACTCAAGAGTTTCAGTTGCTCAGTGGACTCGCGATCGATCTCAAATGATGTAGTACTGCCGCCAAATGTCTGCATCGATGGGCGCGAACGATCGATCGGCAATTCCAGCAATGGCGGTGCATCGGCTAATTGTTGCCGCCAGTAATCGACTTGTTTTTGGAGTACATCGCCTGTCAACCATTGCCGTTGCCATCGCGCAAAGTCGGCATATTGAATCCCTAACGCTGGTAATTGGGCGGGAATGCCGCTACAGGCAGCCTGATACAGTGCCGACAATTCATCGATAAATATCCCCATCGACCAACCATCAGCAATAATATGATGGATCGTGACAAGTAGTACGTGAGATTCTAACCCCAGGCGTACCAATGTGACACGGAGCAGGGGCGGCACCGCCAGATTGAAGGGTTTCTGTGATTGGGCGATCGCCAGGGACTGCAATCGGTTAGACTGTGCTGCATCCTCTAAATGCTGCAAGTCTAGCAAGGGAAAAGGAATCTGGCAGTGCTGGCTAATTACCTGGATTGGCTCACCATCGACGATTTGAAAGCTAGTTCGCAGTATTTCATGTCGCGTGACGATCTCTTGCACTGCCACTTTCAACGCGGCAATGTCAAGATAGCCGCTCAATTGGAGCGGTTCGGGCATATTATAAGTAGCACTGCCCCCTTCTAACCGATCTAGGAACCACAACCGCGATTGAGCAAAAGACAAGGGTAGCGGCTTGGTGCGATCGACTGATACGATGGCAGCTACCTGGGCTAAATTAGACCCCTGACTAGCCTCGATCGACTCACTCAGTAAAAATATCGTCGGCAACTCAAACAAGCGGCGCAAGGGCAATTCTACCCCAAACAGCGGACGCAACCGGATGATAACTTGTGTCGCCAACAGGGAATGTCCCCCCAACTCAAAGAAATTGTCATGAATCCCCACTTGAGGCAGATGAAGAATTTCCGCCCATAGAGTGGCGAGAATTGACTGTGTGGGAGTAGTTGGTGGCGCAAAATCGATCGATAAACTCAGATCCAGATCCGGCACGGGAAGAGCCTTGCGATCGATTTTCCCATTCGGAGTTAGGGGCATCGAGGGGAGATAAACAAACGCGCTTGGTACCATATAATCAGGCAACTTCTGTTGCAACAGATCGCGCAATTCACCCTGCTCGATGGGGTGGTTTCCGCTACAATCAACCACCGCATCGAGCACCAGATAAGCGGCTAAATATAGATCCCCTGGGCGATCTTCTCTGGCAATTACAACTACTTCCCGCACCTGGGGATGCTGACTCAATCCCAGTTCAATTTCGCCCAACTCAATCCGATTGCCGCGAATCTTCACCTGATAATCGATGCGCCCTAAAAATTCGATATTTCCATCGGGGAGATACCGCGCTTTATCGCCAGTTTTATACAGCCGAGGCGAATCTTTCGGATTAAATGGATTGTCAATAAATGCCTTTGCAGTCAGTTGGGGATTATTTAGATAGCCGCGCCCTACCCCAGCACCGCCCACATATAGTTCCCCCGCTACGCCGATCGGTAGGATCTGCAACTGCGAATCGAGAATATATAATTGGGTATTGCCTATTGCTTTCCCGATCGGCAGATTGATAATTTCTGGTGCTGGGGGACGTTCGATCGGATAATGAGTAACATCATCAGAACATTCTGTCGGCCCATAAGCATTTAAAAGCGGAATAGCTGAATAATTTGTCAACCAGCCTCGCGCTAATTGGGGCGGTAAGGGTTCGCCAGTGAGTAACAACCACCGCAATTTGGTAAGTTGATGTTCGATCCCCCCAACTTCAATTTGTTGCAGCAAACCACGCAATAATGAGGGGACGATCTCTAGAATTGAAATCTGCCGCTCTTCTATATATGCGAGTAATTGAGTCGGATCTGTAGCCAGCTCGGTATGAATAATCTCAACTTTCCCGCCGACTAATAATGCCACCAAAAATTGCCAAATACTAATATCAAAAGTTTGGGATGCTGTTTGGGCGACAATATCATCAGCCTGCAAATTTAGATCGGTAATTTTGGCATATAAATGATTTACCATCCCCCGCTGTTCGAGCATCGCCCCTTTGGGAGTCCCGGTAGAACCAGAAGTATAAATTACATAAGCTAAATTATCGGGGCAACAACGAGCGACTAAATTATCGCTGTCATACTCAACTCGATCTAAATCTTCGAGATCTAATAATTGTGGCTGACTTTCTAGTTGTGCCACCATCGGCGCGATTATCTCATGGCAGTTTTGTGAGGCTAATACTAACGTTACTTGACTTTGTGCTAATACCTGTTGATTTCGTGCGGCTGGATGTGCGGGATTGAGCGGTAAATATGCCCCACCTGCTTTAAAGATTGCCAATATTGCTGTGAGAAAATCGATATTGCGATCGCCCATCAAGCCGACAATTTGTTCCAACCCCACACCCAATTCAACTAGATGTCTCGCCCAGCGATTCGCGCGGGTATTTAATTGATGATAGGTGAGTTGTTGGTTTTTAAATACCACGGCGATGGCATTTGGGGTGCGGGCTACCTGCTGCTCGAATAACTGCGGAAAACATGCTGTTAATGGATAGTCAGCTTGAGTATTATTCCACTCATTCAGGAGCTGTCGATCGAGATTCTCAAGGATTGGTAAGGTTAAGTTTGTCATTAGATATACACTCCAGATTCAGATCGTTCTAACCAAGAAGTAGGCAAAAATGATGTAATTGTCTCGCCGATATTTTGTTCGATCGCGAGGTTATAAGCTAACTGTCCTAATGCTAGATCGAGTACGCCCAATCCAAAGGGGCTAAAGATGGCAAATTTATTTTTACCACTATGAGCAGGTGCAGCCCCATTTAAAATATCACCCAAAGTAGTCCGGATAAAGTCTCGATTTCCTACTTGTTGTTCGGCAAGATGAATGGATGTTTGGGCGCGAGTCACATGATCCACATCATCGACAATATTATCCGCTGCTAAAATAATTTCTGGTGACAAGTCTCGCAGAGATACATGTAGAATAATTATACCCGATCGACAATGAGAAAGGTCAAAGATGTGTGGTTTAGTTGCCGTCGTTGCAAAAGAAATTAACGATGATTCCTGAAAAATAGTACTTGAATCTACCGCGACTTTAATTTTTAACCGATTGGATAATTGGTAGCATTTCTGCTGAAACTGCTCGGCGCGATCGCGATCGAGATCGTAAACCAGTACAGTTTCAATTTCAGAACAAGTACTTAATAAAAAGCGAACGATTTCAAAGTTAATTAATCCAGTACCAATTAAGCCTAATGTAGTTATTTTTTGTGAACCTTTCAACTGTTCGGCTCCGATTGCCGCACTAGCCGCCGTTCGCTTGGCACTAATAATCGAGCTTTCCATAATCGCTTGAGTATGCCCAGTTTGAGTCGAATTGAGCATCAGCGTAGCCGAAGCTCGTTCCATCCCCAAGCTCAAATTACCTGGAAAAGAAGCAATCCATTTAATGCCCGCTGTATCTATCTCCCCACCGATATAAGCTGGTAAGGCAATGATCCGATCTCGATCGTTATTTGGGAATCGCACAAAACTAGAATGGGGCAAACAACTATCACCCGTGGCATGAATTTGATAAGCTAATTTAACTGCTGCCAAAATCTCGCGATCTCGGTGCTGAAATAAGCTGCTAATATCATTACCCTTTAATAGTAAAATGTCATCGTAATTCATCATCAGTCTCCCGTGAAAAAAGTTGTTTTATTGTTAAATATAATTATCGAGGGAAATAAGCTTCCCCAAGAAATCCATCTATCCCATCGACAGTTTTGCCATAAAGATAATAAACAGATGATTGTGGCTGCATAGTTCGCTCTACACTATTAAAATCAATCCTGAGCTGAGTATCGGGAGAAATTGGTCGATTGAAGTTAACTTGCAAGCTTTGACCTTTGCGAGAAATTGTGGCTATAATCGGTCGATCTCCACTAGTAATTTCAATCTTACTAGTTTGAAAATTAATATTATTGGGCACATTAATGCGGAGATTTTCTAAAGCTTGACTATTGCGAGGAATATGAATTTGAATAGTCTGGCGGACTTTCGCCCAGCGATGGTGCGGAAATTCAAATTTGCTTTCTACATGAGGGAACGCACCGTCAGCATCGCGAGCGTTTGCATAGTTGCTAATATTAAAAATTGTAGTAACTAAACCTAGTGAAGCAATAAATAGCAGTATTTTATACATCGGTTTTACTCACTTTGAGATTTTAAAACTAAAGCTGGTGTGTTAATCTATCGCAATAACACACCTGACAGATCTTGCTCAATTGAGATCGTATAATTTGGCATCACCGAAGTGTTCCTTCACCCAACTATCTGTATAAATAGTGTCTAGATAACGTTCGCCGCGATCGCATAAAATCGCCGCACAATTGCTACCACTAGGAATTTCGAGACGTTTTTTATCGATCGCCGCTACAACTGCACCCGATGAACCACCAGCCAAAATCGCCTCACTCTTGAGCAAGTGATGACAGCCCACAATACAATCCCAGTCAGATACATGGACGCACATATCCTCCAAACCAGGTTTGAATAACTCTGGTACCCGTGCCGCACCATGCCCAGGAATCAACCGTTTAGCGCGTTTGTCACCAAAAATCACACTTCCTTTCGCATCAACAGCAATAATTTTGGTGGTGAGATTGTGACTCTTGATATATTCCGAACAACCACGGAGGGTACCACAAGTGCCAGTCGAACAGAATAAATAATCCAATTTCCCATCGAGTTCAGTCGCAATTTCGTGCATTGTTTGATGATGAGCGCGGACATTATTCATATTCGCGTACTGCTGACACCAGAAACTTCGAGGAATTGAATCAAGTAATGATTTGACACGGTTGATGCGAGCGGGTAGAAAATCACCAGTAACGGGATCTGGTTCGGTGACTATATCGACTGTCGCGCCATAAGTTTCCAAAATCTTGATATTCTGACTGGTAGTTTTTGGATCTACCACACAAATTAGGTGTAAATTTAGTACCAAACAGGCTTGCGCTAATCCAATCCCTAAATTCCCCGAACTTGATTCGACAATCGTATATCCTGGCTCGATCTGTCCATCAGCAAAGGCATTTTTGAGCATATTTAAGGCTGGGCGATCTTTGACGCTCCCACCAGGATTAAACATTTCTAATTTAGCAAAAATCTGAAAATCGGCATCCTTGAAAACTTTGGCTAACTTAATTAAGGGTGTATTCCCAACGGTAGTTAAAATTCCCGAATTTAATCCACTTAAATATTTACTCGCAACTGGACTCTTAGAGTTAGTCTGCTTACGACTACTCACTTTTGGACTCATCAGAGCGGTTGAACTAGAAGACTTGGTTTGAAGCTTGGAGCATAACATAATTAACTTTCCTTGCTATTCGATATTGAGTGACACGTTTGACTTCGATCTTTTATGCACTTTTTCAAAAGTCATTTTGATAAATAGTCAAAAACTCGATCTATTTTTTGTCGCTGCATATTAATTATCCTGAAATAAAGAAGGTAAAAGGTAGTCTGCAAGCTGCTTTTTCTAGAACACCTTTATCTTAAAATTTCAGCCCAATCGAAACATCTGAAGAACGTCTCGATCGTCGGTTGATGAAAGTGAGTAGTTTCTTTCTGACCTTTGGAGGGTATACTAAGTATATTTACTTAATACTTTAGTTAATTCACATCTTGGGCATCACCGTGCCAAAACGGGAAAATTGTACGATAAGGCTGAAAGCTTGTCAGAGCAAAGATTTCACAATAACTTACTTCACTTCGTCTGTAACGGACGTAACTTGTCAAAACTAGTCGCCTGGTTCAAATTCCAAACATAATCACCCGTGAGATTAATATGCTCCCAACCCAATGGTGACAAGTGTTGTAAGTATTCTTCATGAATCTCCATCCCTTGCGCCCTCAAATGCTCCACGGGATATGTATTCTGTAGCAAGAGCATTCGTTCCAGATCTGCTGCTCGCCCTCAGTTTTTACCCGAAACTTCCCGCCATTGACATAAGCTACTGCCCGTCGAAACCGATGATAAGCTGTGCCGAAGGCAGGCTTGCGCCAACGCCACGGTTCAATGCTTTTTGCACAGTCTGTCGTAACGTCACATCATCAATAAAGTCTAGGATATACAACGTCCGACAGATATTCTCCAACTCCCATAAAGCCTTTTTGGTTTGGTTCTGTCGTTCATAGCTAGCCAGCTTTCTCACAATCGTTGCCTGTGTGACATCCTTCTGCGCTAACGAAGCCATAATTCGCTGGATGTTCGGCCATTCTTGTTCGATTAACTCTTGCGAACGATCTTGCGAACGGGTTTGATTAAAAAATCGCTGTAGTCATTCGGGTGTCGGGCGGCGGGTATTTTTTGCTTACTTAGCTCAAAAGCATGACTAGCAATGGTTTGAAATGTACTTTTACCTTTTTGGCGCGTTGGGCTATTTTAGCCAACTTCTTCTCTGGTCGGGCGAAATATCCCAACTTTAAGAAGAAACATAATGGCGGTAGTGCTGAATTTACTAAGTCTGCTTTCCGGTGGAGAGATGGACAAGTGTTGTTGGCTAAATGCGCTGAGGCTTTGCCGATTCGATGGAGTCGGAAAATTCCTGAAGGTTGCACTCCCTCGACCATTACTGTCAAGCTGACACCTTCCGGTCGCTGGTTTGTATCCTTGCTGGTGGATGACCATACTGTTAAACCACTTCCAAAAGTCGATGTCTTGAACGGGTCGCTCATGGGGGAAACCCCCAAGACCGCGCCCGTCCGCAAACAAATCGGTTTGGATGTCGGGATAACCAGTCTGATTGCCACCAGTAACGGCGATAAAATTACTAATCCCAAACACTTTAAGCAACTTCGTAAGAAGTTGAAACGGGTGCAGAAAGCACTGTCTCGGAAGTAAAAGGGGAGTAACAACCGACACAAAGCACGGCTGAAAGTGGCTAAAGTCCACGCACAAATCACCGATACTAGAAAGGATTTTTTGCATAAGCTGACAACTCAACTGGTACGCGCGAACCAAACGATCGTGGTTGAGGATCTGGCTATCAAAAATATGGTGAAGAACCATAAACTTGCCCTTGCCATTAGCGATGCTAGTTGGGGTGAATTGATTCGCCAACTTGCTTACAAATGCGAATGGTATGGGCGAGAACTGATTAAAATTGACCGTTGGTTTCCTAGTTCTAAAAGGTGTGGGAACTGTGGGCATATCGTAGATAAGATGCCTGGTGGGCGGGGAACCCGCCCAGCGTTGAATATTCGAGAGTGGGAATGTCCTAAATGCGGGGCTAACCATGACAGAGATATAAATGCGGCAAATAACATTTTGGCTGCGGGACTCGCAGTGTCAGTCTGTGGAGCAACTGTAAGACCTGAAGAGAGTAAATCTCGGAAGGCTGGTGCTTTGAAGCAGAAACCTAAATAGCGATGTTTAGGAATCCCC
>JANOPX010000125.1:0-2859 GCA_031422115.1 Chamaesiphon sp. VAR_4_metabat_408
CAAGACCGCGCCCCTACAGGTTAATTGCGTAGGGGCGTGGTCTTGTGCCCGCCCTAAATCTACGCTAATTACTAATATTCTGGAATATAATCAAAATAGTCAAAAGTCGATCGCCATAACCGATTGGAGGTTTTATGACACTTGCTACAGTCACCACCCAAATCGAGACTCAACCACTGCTACTGGATGTTAGTAACACAATCTTGACCGTTACACCAGAACAGTTTGACCGCTTGTGTATCGATAATCCAGATCTACGCCTAGAATTGACCCCAAATCGAGAATTGATTGTCATGGTTCCAACATTGCCGATTAGTGGGAAGCGAAACGGAGATTTATCGGGTCAAGTTTGGTACTGGAACCGACAAACTAATCTAGGTGAAGCATTTGATTCTTCAACAGGATATGACTTTACAGCAGTTGGCGGCGGAAAACCATCGCCTGATTGTTCTTGGATTGAAAAGTCTAGGCTGGAAGGGATTTCTCTGGAAAAGTTCTTTTCGATTGCGCCTGACTTTGTAATTGAACTACGTTCTAGTAGTGACAACCTCAAGCCAATCCAGGAAAAAATGATGGTGTATCAACGAGTTGGAGTGAGATTGGGCTTACTTATCAATCCGAAAAATCAGCAGGTGGAAATCTATCGAGTAGGACAAGAAGTAGAGATCCTCGAAGCTCCTACATCGATCGATTGTAGCGAAGTCATGTCAGGTTTTATCCTCGACATGAGCCGAATTTGGTAATAATATGCCGATTTGAATCCTAGTCTCGTTCGCAAAGCGGATAGATTTGGCTATCTAGAGACGCAAAATCCCCGACTTCAAAGGAGAAGTCGGGGATTTTTTCATAAATTTGCATAAATATCCGTAAATCCACTGAGTAAATAGTAGAGACATGCTGGTGCGTTTAGTTTTATCCTCTATTCTCCCAACTCCCAACCCCCAACTCCCAACTCATCGATGAGTAGTTCAAATCTGCCAGAACCTTTAGACGTTGAGCTGCAACTGCGACAGAAGCTAGATGCTGTTTTGATGGCTCCATTACAGAGTGCTCAAAGGGCGAAGGCGATGAGTCGTCTACTTGGTATGATTCAGCATCTAGCAGGGATTAAAATAGTTGCTCACCATGATTATCTCCTCGCCTTAAATCAAACTTGGGAATGGGTGAGTCGAAATATTGATGAATTTCAAAGTTCGACTGACTCCCTTGAGCAAGATTTGGTGAAGTGGATTAATGGTTATTTGTACTGGCGAATATATGATATTTATCATCCAAATGCCGATCGACAAGAGCCTTTGAGTTTGGATATTTCTATTCTTGGTGGAGGTGAAACCTATCTTGATTTCTTGTCAGATGTCGGTTTTATTAGTGTCAATCTCAATACGCTCAATGAGTATATTGACTCGCTCCAACGGGAAGAAAATCGACAGGTTGCCAGTCAAATTGAGGCATGGATTGAATTAGATCCTGAAGGAATTCTAAAAAATTGCTATCCTCGCGATCGAAATCACTGTCATTGTCAGATTTTGAGTTCCAGAATTATAGTTAAAGATCCACCAGACTCATTTACACAAATTGCTACAGATTTAGATATTCCATATCAGACATTAGTGGCTCACTGGAAACGTAGGTGCCTACCTCTATTACAAGCTCAAACTAAATTTTTTGGATACGAATCATAAAGGATAAATATGAACACTCCTAATGTTTCTCACTTTACCATCACCCTCGACAGATCCGCACATCGATCGGCGGCAAACTTTGCAGCAGCCCAAACTTCTCCCAGCAAAGGACGAAGAGTATACCTCAACACTTTAGCCGTAGCTGCCGTTCGACAGTATCTAAATTGTGTTTGTGTGGACATCGATTTGACTCATGGACACTCCTGGAAGCCCGAATTTCAAAGCATCATGAATGTTGCAGATTTGGTCGTGCCAAATGTGGGTAGACTTGAATGCGTGGCGATTTTGCCTAATGTTCGTGAGGTAATATTACCACCAGAAACTATGAACGATCGGATTGGTTATGTTGCAGTTCAATTTAGTGAGGAGCTAAGTAGTGTAGAATTGCTGGGATTTGTCGCCAAACCAATGGGAGAAACAATTCATATTAACCAACTTCAACCTCTAGACGATCTAATAGATACGATCTATGTCGAACGGATTAATAATCTCAGTCAGTTTCTCAATGGGATATTGGGTATTGGTTGGGAGCCGATCGAAAGTTTAACTATCGATCGAAATCGTACCATCCCAAACTCCCCTGAATTTGCCCTCAGAAATATTCTCACCAGTACACCTTATGAAAGTATTCGAGAATTTACGACAGGTAAAATAATCGATCTCCGCGCTAATATAGCCAACATCCCGCTCTTGCTCCTAATTGGTTTGAATCATGAGCCAGATGGTAGAATAAACGTCAGAGCTAGATTGCATTCTGCTGGTGGGGTACCTGTTTTACCACCCAATCTCCAACTAATCCTCCAAAATGCCAACGGCGAACTATTATCTCAGGTACAATATCCAGAAGCAATGAATTTTATCCAACTCCAATCTTTCAAACTAAAATCTGGTACCCAATTTAAAATTCAAGTCGCACTAGATAACCATAGTTTTACCGAATTATTTATTGCTTAATTCTGGTCAATATTGGCTGGCGGTTAAAACTGCGCCCATACAAACAAAACAAAGCCTGTCTTGAAAAGGTGCTTGACTTGGGAAAACCCTTAATGTACGGCACTTTTCGCTACGTAGGTTAGATATACGTAGTAAGGAATGAGGATTTAATAATATATATCTGTAGGTTGGGTTGAGCCTCGAAACCCAAGACTCTGAGAATGTTGGGTTTCGAGGCTCAACC
>JANOPX010000126.1:0-6088 GCA_031422115.1 Chamaesiphon sp. VAR_4_metabat_408
TGGAACACTGGAATGTCGCTGAATCAATCCATTTTGGCAAGCTAGATGCGTCATCACTGATTCTATTACAATCGATCGGTGAGTAAGCAATCCAATTCGGTTATGATTGGTAAATAACCCTCATTGCATGACTATTTCACAGCTATGGGCGAAAAAGTCGGATAGTTTTAGATGTCTACTGGTTGAGGATAGGTGGCGGCATGAAATAAGCAACTATTCTCCATTTCCTAAACCGCTTTCGGCTGCGCTTCTCAAGGAAAGCCATAGCTCTTTTAATGGTTGACTCACGGCACTATCTGGCTCACTTAAAACAAGCTGTTGATATTCCTCTACATACTTTGTGCGAGAACGATGAAATAAATGTAGAAAATGACGCAAAAAGCTGATGCAGTCCAGCACGGCTATCTCAACTCCACCTGTTTTCTCGTACAGGCTTTTCGCATAATTATTCACATCTTGCGGAATTTCTGAGGTGGTGATAAAGATGTAATTATCGATATCTTTATCTAAAATCTTTTGGACGGCAAGATCGATATCTTCTCTTGTTACTGGGCGCATTTTCATTTCGTAACCAGTTAAAACTCGCTCGTCATTAATGAGAGTTATTTCGACATCACCAATCGCACCCGTTTGTTTATCAGCAGCGTTATGATTTGCAAGAACTTTTGCCTGTTCACCTAATTGTAAGCTTGCTGTTTTATATGCAGCCGTCACAATTAATACTGGTAATCTGCTAGAATTGCGACCGACTAGATGGCTTTGAACGATCGAGACAATGCTTTCCGAGGATAATGGAATAGCACCAGCTAATGGTTTGACTCCTGCTAAAAGTGTTTCTATCCGCTGTTGATTTTCATGTTTGACAATCAGCAAGACACGAATGCTTTCAGCCAGTAAATCTTCGGCACTTACTGTTCCCGTATAAACATCATCGAGTAATTTTAGAGCCGCTTTGTAAAGTTCTGGTGGTCGTCCGACTAGGTTGGTATTTGGCGTGAGTGGTTCGCTACGGTTACGAAGTGCGGGTGTCAGGAATGCCGTCGTCGTGTTGCAGGGAAGACGATGCTCGGCAATGAATTGCCCGATATACGCTTCATCATAAGTACGACCAGAAAATGTATCGGTGCCATCAATTTCTGTGTACGGCTTACGAATATCTATTTGTGGTTTGTGAATCTTTGCCAAACAGCAGGACAATATCAAGCGAGATAGAGCCTTGTTACGAATATTACGGCAAATCAATTCTACTCTCTGGCGAACATCTTCATTATTTACAATCGAATTGCCTATGTCAGTGTTGGCTCTTTGGAGTGCGATTGCGAGGATTTCTGGTGGTGTGTCCATTCTGTTCCTTTCGGTGGCTCATAGTTCATCCACAGTACTTCAGTCCGCGCTGATTTGACCGAATGACACATTTTTGTGGGGGATTCCACGATATACCAATCACTATATAATTCATTCATCAAATCGCAACGGTAACTCGATAAAGCGACTTTCCCTTGGACATTCCTAAGTACTGAGGCGAGTTCTCGATGGTCGGTATCGGTCATTTCATGCGCGTATGCTTTGGAATCACCCCGCGCACTATGTGGGTAAGGTGGGTCACAATAGAAGAGCGTATCGGCACTATCATATCGTCGGATGACATCGATCGCGGGTGCATTCTCGATTTGAACGCGCAATAGTCTTTGAGCGATGAGTGATAAATCGTCGATACTACCGAGCCAGCGAGACACGGCTCCTGACATGCCAGCGCGACTGGTTAATAGGCAATGCGCCCAACGTCCCGCGCTGGATGTTTGAGCGAGTCCGGTTCGCACTTGCCTAGCACACACGAAAAAACGCCGAGCGCGTTCTAGTTCGGTAATTCCTTCTGTCTGGCGTTGGCTGGCTAATCCTAGTTCTTCACGGGAGAAAGGTGTTAAACCGATGGCTTCAATCAGAGGCTCCTTTTGGTCGCGGAGGACGCGGAAAAAATTCACAACTTCGCTGTGAATATCGTTGTAAGTTTCAACGGGAGAGGGAGGGCGATTGATGATGACAGCAGCGGAGCCACCAAATACGTCGCAAAAATGTTGTGATGGTGGTAGTAGGGGTAAGAGCCAGTCGAGGTGGCTATACTTCCCGCCATACCAGCCAAATGCGATCGATTTTCCCATAGTTTCTAATTTAGATTCATTCCCATCGTAGTTGAATTGGGTATGTGGTGAAAGCACGATCGCAGCTAACTAAAGTGAGAGAATTATTAATGGCTTGAGCGATTAAAATCCGATCGAATGGATCGCGATGGTAAAGTGGTAGATTCATGATCCGAACCGTATCGGCGAAAGAAATTGGCAACAAGATAATTCCAGCAGGTTCTAGACTAGCCTCGATCGATTCATAGTTCGATCGTAATGATAACTTCTCGATGCTTAATTTAATCGCAATTTCCTACAGACTAGCAATACTAATGTAAACTCGATCTGCGGTTTCAATTTCTGTTTTATCGATTCGGATAATTTGGAGTCATTCTCTGAATACCAGATGAAAGCATGGGTGTCTAGAAGTAGATTAGTCACTCCATATACTCCCGAAAATCTGCTAGTGGCTCATTAAAATCTTCAGCTAGTGGTAAAGCAAATGTGCCCTTTAGAAAACCTGCTTGCCGCTTCTTTTGTTGTAAAGAAGTAGTTTTGTTATGAGTTTCTAATAAAAATTGCGTATAGTGGAGAACTTCTTTCTGGAGTGAATCAGGCAGTTTATGAAGGTATTCTAGGATTGTGGTTTCTATCATTGAATAATATCTCCTCGTTTAATTGCTACCACTTAATTTCCCTATCCTAGATGTATCCATTTCTGTCATTGCAATAATTTCTCATAGACTCTCAGCACGGACTGTTCCTGGCTGCTGGAAAGATTCGATAAACTTTATAATGAAATAGGCTCAAGTAATATCATTTCTCTCTCTTCTTTCAGATATACTAAGAACATGCCGAAGTGACGGGTGTATAAAATATTCATCAAAACGCAATGGTTGAATAGATGGATCTTCGTAGTAGTAACAAAAATGTGTTCCACCTCTACGGTTAACACTTGCCCCACCTTGACGCTTAATACCTATTACACCCCAAATGAATAATTGTACTATTAATTGATTTGATGAAAGCTGTACCTCTCTTTTATTGGTAAATTCATTTATTAATGTTTCTATTTCTTGCTTTGATTGTCTATGTAAAGAGCCAGAGAACAAGTCTAATAAATCTTTGATATATGGTATCTGTTTTTGATATTCAATAATTAAATCTTTATATTTACTTTGACTATATTTCTTTTCCTCTGCAAGTCTAGTATCTTTATTTTCAATACATTGGCTTTTGTTTTCCACAGCATATTCTAATGCGAACCTAATAAAAGATATGATATCTCTTGGTCGTTTAAATGTTCTATCTATTATATATTTTTCTGCTGAAGCTTTACTTCTATAAGATTGTGTTGAAAATAGCTGATTCCATATAACTTGATTATCATTATTTTGGACATCTAGGCTTACTTTCACCCTCTCGCATATAACATTTTTTAATTCGTCATTATCCCATATCAATATTTCTTCGTATTGCCTTAACTTGTCTTGATCGTTAAAGTACAAGCAATCATATATATCAGAACGTAGAAATATTGTTGTTAGTATTTTATCGGTAAAAATCCTATTCAATTCATTAGCAGCTTTCAGTAATCCTATAATTAGATCTTTTGAATCTGAGCTTGCATCCCAATTGTCATCAAGTCTATCTATTACAATTCTTACTAATGGAGGTTTGTTGTCATCCCAGCCAGTATAATTTGTCCATTCAGTTGTCAAGCAATTTACTAGTTTTGATATCAAATTTGTTGGTATTGGCGTATGTCCTTGCTTTAAGTCAATCCCCGATCCATTAATTTTTATACCACTAATAAATTTTTTTGCATAGTCTAGAATACTTTCTAAGTGATTTTCTTGTGAAATATCATATTCCGCATCTCTTGTGTACTTATAATACTTGGGCAACTCAGAGCTTTGATGTATTTTACCTTTTTTAAATAGTTGTCTAATGGTAGAAAAAAGCAAGGTTGCTTTCCAAACATTAATATGAGCTTGAATACCAGAAATACCCTGTTCTTTGTAATCTATGAGCATTTTCCAGTGATACTCATTAGGTGTAATAGCAATAACAATTGCACCTTGTGATTTTAGTTCTTCCTGCACCAGAGTAAAAATAGCTGATTTTCCAGATCCTTTACGCCCAACAATAATTGTTTTCTTGCCAGTAAGTGCATTATTATAGCTAGTTGTTTTTAAGAAATATTCTTTTAATCTTTCATCTTGCTCTGCTTCATCCTTCCCAAGATCTATTTTTGATAAATCCAGCATATTTATACCTTGAACGTATTTGGATAAATAATAGATATAGAGAGAGCATAAGCCCTACTCTACATTCTAACTGACTACACCTGAGCCAGCTTCTTCACTTCCTCGTGACTGACTATTCGCCCTTCATCTTCAAAACCAGAAATCTGGTCAAAATTCAGATAACGATACAAATCTCCGGCAAACGGATTAATTTTCTTACTCATCAAATCCAGATATTCCGATACCGTCGGAATCCGTCCTAACAGCGAACAAACAGCCGCTAATTCTGCCGAACCGAGATAGACTTGGGCACCTTTACCCATCCGGTTATTGAAATTGCGGGTGGATGTCGAGAATACAGTGGCATTATCGGCGGTGCGGGCTTGATTGCCCATACAGAGACTGCATCCCGGCATTTCTGTCCGTGCGCCAGCGGCATCGAAGATCGCGTACATGCCTTCGGCTTTAAGTTGGGATTCGTCCATGCGGGTGGGGGGACAAATCCACAACTGAGTGGTGACAGAGGGTTCGCCGTCTAGTACTTTGGCGGTGGCGCGGTAGTGTCCGATATTAGTCATACAGGAGCCGACGAAGACTTCATCGATTTTAGCTCCAGCGACTTCGCTGAGGAGTTTGATATTGTCGGGGTCGTTGGGGGCGGCGACGATCGGTTCGGTAATTGTATTAAGATCGATCTCGATGATGGCGGCGTATTCGGCATCGGCATCGGCGGACATCAAGACGGGATTGGCGAGCCAAGCTTCCATCTGGGCGACGCGGCGCAACATCGTGCGGGCATCGGTATAACCGCGTGCGACCATATTTTTGAGCAGGGCGACGTTGGAGCGGATATATTCGGTGACGGTGGCTTCACTGAGTTTGATGGTTGAGCCAGCGCAGGAACGTTCGGCGGTGGCATCGGTGAGTTCAAAGGCTTGTTCGACTTTGAGATCGGGTAAGCCTTCGATTTCCATAATCCGCCCTGAGAAGACGTTGAGTTTGTTTTGTTTGTCGTTGGTGAGTAAGCCTTTTTGCATGGCGACGTAGGGAATCGCATTGACGACATCGCGGAGGGTAACTCCGGGCTGTAATTCGCCTGTGAAGCGGACTAATACGGATTCGGGCATATCTAACGGCATTGCGCCTAGAGCGGCGGCGAAGGCGACTAAACCGGAGCCTGCGGGGAAGGAAATACCCAGGGGGAAGCGGGTGTGGGAGTCGCCGCCCGTGCCGACGGTATCGGGGAGGAGCATCCGATTGAGCCAGGAGTGGATGATGCCGTCGCCCGGATGGAGGGCAACGCCGCCGCGTTGGGCGAAGAAGTCGGGTAGTTCTTCGTGGGTTTTGATGTCTACTGGTTTGGGATAGGCGGCGGTGTGACAGAAGCTCTGCATGACTAAATCGGCACTGAAACCGAGACAGGCGAGTTCTTTGAGTTCGTCGCGGGTCATCGGCCCCGTGGTATCTTGAGAACCAACGGTGGTGATTAAAGGTTCGCAGGACACCCCAGGGCGCACGCCAGGTAATCCGCAGGCTTTGCCGACCATTTTTTGGGCGAGGGTGTAGCCTTTGCCTGTGTCGGTGGGTTGAGTGGGGCGGGTAAAGATGGTGCTGGGGGGTAATCCCAAGGCGATGCGGGTTTTGTCAGTGAGGGTGCGCCCGATGAGCAGGGGAATTCTACCGCCAGCGCGGACTTCATCGAGGATGGTATCGGGTTTG
>JANOPX010000127.1:0-43404 GCA_031422115.1 Chamaesiphon sp. VAR_4_metabat_408
GATGACAGATGCCGACGTTGATGGTGCCCACATTCGGACGCTATTGCTAACATTCTTCTATCGTTACCAACGGGCATTGATTGAAGAGGGCTATATCTATATTGCTTGCCCACCCCTCTACAAATTAGAGCGGGGACGTAATCATTATTACTGTTACAGCGAACGTGAATTGCAGAAGAAAATATCTGAATTTCCAGCGAATGCTAACTATACAATTCAACGCTTCAAAGGATTGGGAGAAATGATGCCTAAACAGTTGTGGGAAACTACAATGGATCGAGAAACTCGCACTCTCAAACGGGTAGAGATTCAAGATGCTGCTGAAGCCGATCGGATTTTTACCATTCTCATGGGTGACAGGGTTGCACCACGTCGCGAATTTATCGAAACCTATGGGCCAAAATTAGCTCTGATGGACTTGGATATCTAGGAGATTAGCTGGATAATTCCAGCTACCTAATTAGTCAATCGAACTATGGAGTATCTCAAAACAATCTGAGGTGCTCTATGGTTTTGTCTATTTCCTTTCAGCCAACAGAATATTTCGATTCTACATACTTATTTTTAACCGCAGAGGCGCAAAGGGCGCAGAGTAAGACTAGTTGACGCAAAACCTTTGTCGCAGTGCTTTCAATCCCCAGTCAGTATATATTGAAGATCGATTCTCCAATGGAGACAATCCGCGAACGCTTTTTCCCCCTTCTCAGCAGCAAACATGGAACAGAACATCTACAACCCCAGCTCGATCGAATCCAAATGGCAACAGATTTGGAGCGATAGTCATGCGTCTCAAACGGATAACACCAGCGATAAGCCCAAATATTATGCCCTATCGATGTTTCCCTATCCATCGGGAAATCTCCACATGGGACACGTTCGCAACTATGTGATTACTGACGTGATTGCTCGTCAGAAGCGGATGCAGGGATATCGGGTACTGCATCCGATGGGTTGGGATGCTTTTGGTTTGCCTGCGGAAAATGCCGCGATCGAGCGAGGGATTCATCCAGCGATTTGGACGGAGCGGAATATCGCCCAGATGCGATCGCAGTTGCAGAAGTTAGGACTATCGATCGATTGGGATTTAGAGATTGCTACTTGTTCGCCGAGTTATTATCGTTGGACTCAGTGGATTTTCCTGAAGTTTTATCAGGCTGGTTTGGCTTATCAGAAGGATGGGATGGTAAATTGGGATCCGATCGATCTGACGGTACTCGCAAACGAGCAGGTGGATAGTGCTGGGCGTTCTTGGCGGAGTGGGGCGATCGTCGAGAAGAAGGCTCTCAAGCAATGGTATTTTAGAATTACGGACTATGCCGAGCAGTTGTTGAATGACTTGGAGCAATTGACGGGTTGGCCGGAAAAAGTCCGGTTGATGCAGACAAATTGGATTGGTAAGTCGATCGGTGGGGAATTGGAATTTCCGATCGTGGGCAGTGATGAGAAGATTGCGGTATTTACCACTCGTCCCGATACGGTCTATGGCGTGAGCTACGTCGTATTGGCTCCTGAGCATCCCCTAACTGCCAAGATTACTACTAGTGGTCAAAAGGCGGCTGTAGAGGCATTCATCGACCAGGTAAAGCAGCAGAGCGAGATGGATCGCACGGCGGAAAATAAACCCAAGCTGGGCGTACCTACTGGGGCGATGGCAATCAACCCTTTCACGGGGAAAGAGGTACCGATTTGGATTGCGGACTATGTATTATTTGAATATGGTACCGGAGCTGTCATGGGGGTACCCGCTCATGACGTGCGAGACTTCCAATTTGCACGAGCCTATGCGCTTCCTACGACCCAGGTTATCAAAAATGCCCACGACACGAGCGACACTCTTCTTTTGGAAGCATACACGGAATCGGGCATAATTGTCAACTCCGATCGGTTCGATGGACTAGATTCTGTGGCGGCAAAAACAGCGATTTTAGACTATGCGGAAGAGATGGGTTACGGTCGATCGAAGGTACAATATCGGTTGCGTGATTGGTTGATTTCTCGGCAACGTTATTGGGGTACACCGATTCCAATGATTCACTGTCCTAAGTGTGGAGTTGTGCCCGTACCGGAAGCAGATTTACCTGTCAAATTACCTGAAGATATTGCATTTACAGGTAAGGGTGGAAATCCTTTAGCTAGTTTGGAATCGTGGGTCAATGTTCCCTGTCCTAGTTGTGGAACTCCAGCGAAACGGGAGACAGATACGATGGATACTTTTGTCGATTCTTCTTGGTATTTCCTTCGCTATCCTGACGCGACTAATAGCGATCGAATCTTCAATGCCGATCGAACTAATGATTGGTTGGCGGTGGATCAATACGTTGGTGGTGTCGAACATGCGGTGTTGCACTTATTATATGCTCGGTTCTTTACCAAAGTAATTCGTGATTTTGGTGGTGAAGATGGTGGTAAAACAAAGTTCCTCAATTTTGACGAACCATTCGGTCAACTATTAACACAGGGAATGGTGCAAGCCATCACCTACAAAAATCCGCGCACCGAGAAATGTATCGTTCCAACATCGATCGCCGATCTAACAAATCCCCAAGATCCAGAAACAGGCGAAACTCTGGAAGTCTCTTTTGAGAAGATGTCCAAATCTAAATATAATGGAGTCGATCCAGAATCAGTACTCGCAAAATATGGTGCAGATACAGCCCGACTATTCATCTTATTTAAAGCACCCCCAGAAAAAGACTTAGAATGGGATGATGCAGATGTCGAAGGACAATTTCGATTTGTCAATCGGGTGTGGAAATTGGTAACGACGTATAAACCGATCGGTAAAGGATCTGGCAAAGAACTATCCAAAGCCGAAAAAGATTTACGTCGCAATATCCACATCGCCATCCAAGCCATCACCGAAGATTTACAGGGAGTATATCAGTTCAATACCGCCGTATCCGAACTGATGAAACTAAGTAACGCCCTCATCGATACTAGTTGCAAAGATTCACCAGTATATGGAGAAGGAATCGAAACCCTCTTACTATTACTAACCCCATTTGCACCCCATCTCAGCGAAGAACTATGGCACTCAATTGGACATAGTTCTTCCATCTGCGAACAGTCTTGGCCACAACTAGATGAAACAGCTCTAATCGCCGACGAAATTACCTTAGTCATCCAAATCATGGGCAAAACTCGCGGGACGATTCAAGTGCCCACATCTAGCGATGCAGCCGCCTTAGAAACCTATGCCAAAGCATCAGATATATTCCAAAAATATGCCGAAGGTAAAGAAATCAAAAAAACCATCGTCGTTCCTGGCAAACTGATTAACTTTATCCTCATCTAAACAACTAAAAAAATACAAGTCCGACTTCTTCAAAGGAGTCGGGTTTGCATCAGTAGATCTATGAATATTTTTGACAACTGGATTAACGAGAGATTAATTTTACTTGAAAGGATCTATAGCAGTCGCCAAGCTTGTTAGGACTGAGGATAGATCCAAGGGCTTCTCCGAGAAGCCCTTGGATCTGATATATCCTAACCGCCTTGGCAGTTGCCATAATTTGAGTTGTATACTTTATAAGTAAAACACAATATCCAATCGCCAAGAAAAAGTATAATATTATATATGGAAGAAAATATTACAACAGAAATTACTTTGGTCGATCCATTTGCTCCGATCGATTTCTCAACTGTAGATATTCAATCATTGGGCTATAAAAAAACCTGGAAAATTCGCATTCCAGCAGAGGATCTGTTGTTGGAGTGTGAATTGCCAGAACTATTATCAAGAGTACCGATTGAAAATGTAGAAGAAATTAAATCTCACTGGGAAGAACGAAACATAATCGATCTCGAAAGAAATTTCAAGCATGGTATTTTCGATCTTGATGATGAAAATCTAAAATCTACTCTGCAATGGCATCTTCGGGGTATGTCGATATTGTCGGCAATTTGTAAAGTTCGGTGCGATTTAGTCAGACGTGTTTCTAATGCCAAAAAAAACAAAGCTAAAAGATTAAAAGCCCACGGTGTTAACGGTTTTAGAATCAGAACCAGAGTAATAGTATCCAGTCAACCAGAATGCAGTGAAGATATAATGGGCTGGAAAGGTACCATTATCACGATTGATGATGACCATTGTTTTGTTAGGTTGGATCGAGATTCTAAAGAGATAGACGGTAGTGAAAAAACATGGGAATTAGCCTATGATTACTTATCGATCGTGCCAGCAAAGCCGCCTAATCTCAAAGCAAAAAGAGAAGCTAATTCCGTACCTAAGCCGATCCTTAAAGATGAAAAATTAAATACTGAAATCTCAATCGCCAGCCCAGAACAAGCCAAGATAAATATTGAGTCTCTACCAGCCAAAGAAGAGGTAGAACCAGCAGCTAAAGTGGAATATACTATGGCTGAACTAGTAGAGAATTTAAAGCTATCCAAACCTAAAAGTTCATCATCAAACCAGGACAAGTCAAGCTATACAGCGATTCTCCCTTGGAGAGGCTCCGCCAACGAACTAGCTGAAAAACTCAATGTTTCTAGAGCAAAAATTTATCAGATGCGATTCTCCAGAGGAGAGGCTCTGCCAACGAGTGGTACCCTTGAAGCCGCTGGCTATCGGGCTGAATCGAGTGGACGCTCTCTATCATTCGTGGCGATAGAGTCAGATAATGGCTAAAACTTAAAAGATTACCCTTTGCCCAAACCCTTGACACCTTAAAGTCGGTAGGCTTGGGCAAACAGCCGTTGAAGCCGATCGAAATAGTGCCAAATAAAGCTAGAATTGACAAGAGGTGGCAATTTTATCTGGAACGAGGAAAGTATGACAAATTTTATTGTTTTTGGCTTAGTCGGTGGATATGTCTATGGAGTGTGGCGGTTTTCCACCAACTTCAACCGTACCAACTTTGAGCGCAACCTTGGTACCAAGATTGCCTTATCAATACTTTGGCCAGTACTATATATCGTTAATGGTTCTTATCGACAGAATTTCAACCGTACCTTAAGCGGTAGAGATTGAGAAAGACGTTCGACAGTCAAAATTTACAACTATGATTTCCGCCTCTGAAGCCGAATTAACGATTCTCAATTTAGTCCAACCATTGCGTCAGACTGAAGTCATCGAAATCGCCGACGCAACGGGGCGAGTTTTGGCGGACTCAATTGCTAGTCGATTAGACTTTCCCCATTGGGATAACTCGGCAATGGATGGTTATGCAGTTAGATTTGTGGATCTAGCTACGAGTAGCCAGACAGATGAGATCGATCTAGAAGTCATCGAAGAAATACCCGCTGGATATCAACCACAGCGAGAAATTCAGTCTGGGCAAGCAGCACGGATTTTTACAGGTGCGATCGTCCCAACTGGTGCTGATACCATTGTGATGCAAGAGGATACCACTCGCCAAGGTAATATCGTCAGTATTCGTCAAACACCAAAACTAGGCGCGTTCGTAAGACATCGAGGTGAGTATGCTCGATCGGGAGATATATTACTAACTCCTGGCTGTATCCTTAACCCGCCCGAAATCGCCTTACTTGCAGCTACAGGTTGCGCTCAAGTTACAGTATATCGTCGCCCGCGCGTGGCGATTTTGTCAACCGGGGATGAATTAGTCTCACCGTCACAAATTTTACAACCAGGGCAAATTGTCGATTCCAATCAGTATGCAATCGCCTCCTTCGTACGTCAAGCTGGCGGCATTCCGATCTGTATGGGCATTGTGCCCGATGAACCCGCAAAATTGACCGCTGCCATGTCTGAATCGATCGACAGTGCTGATTGCGTTATTTCCACTGGTGGCGTGTCTGTGGGCGATTATGACTATGTAGAAGAGATCCTCGCTGAGTTGGGTGGAGATATCCAGATTCGCTCTGTCGCCATCAAACCAGGTAAACCCCTCACCGTCGCCAAATTCCTGCGGGATAATCGCTCGGTAGTCTATTTTGGACTTCCGGGTAATCCCGTCTCCGCCTTAGTTAGTTGTTGGCGATTCATCTTACCCGCCATCCACAAACTCGCTGGTTTACCCCCCTCCACATGGACACCAACCTGGCTAGCAGGGGTAACAACTGAAGATCTCCGCGCCGATGGCAAACGGGAAACATATCTGTGGGGAAAACTCACCCTCGTCGAAGGACAGTACCATTTTACCCTGTCAAGTGGCAGTCATAGCTCTGGCAATTTGATTAATCTCGTCGGTACCAATGCTCTGGCTCTGATTCCTGTGGGTACCACCATGATTCAGGGTGGGCAAAGCGTAAGGATTTTGGCGATTGGAATCTAGCTTACCTAGTCAGCCTACTTGCTGAGATTTATTGGTGACGAGCGGTGAAATTTTAGCCATTCGATAAATTATTAAGCAGAATGGCTGAGGTTAAATCTCAGCTAGAAATATTTTGGCGTGGAGAAAGTTGAGATGAGTAGATTTAATTAATTGACAGTGTTAATACTTAGACTCCCTAATGTAATTATTACAACAGACAACCTGTGATCTCGATCGCACAAAAAGACAATCATGGGTTCTACTTCACAGGCACTACGTTAAGGTTGAAACCCAAAAGTCGATCGCTAAATTTCATTATATTTAACTAAATTATTTTCTATAAGTCAATCCTAGTCAGATTTTCATCCTTGGACATGAGACTTTTATAAATCTGTATATGTAGATGTAGATACCCACACAATTGATTTTATCGCTACTGGACGATACATGTCACTTCATTTAGGTTTAAATATCGATTTAGTGGGTCTGCTTTACCCGCTCGAACAAATTGAATAATCTAAGTAAAAAGTCGCAATATTAACTCTACTTATTGACAGCACAAATAAGATTAGGATATTAATAAGTTGAGTAAAATAACGGGCCGATCGAATCCAGGCTAAATTCCTCTAATCGGATTCTAGTCTAGATTTAAGCCATAAAAATTAGTCAAAAATCCGATCGAATAAATTCAGCAAATCTTAACTGCTAGCATTATTTTTTCGTGGTATCAAGTAAGTCGGAAGATCGAGAATAGTTGTCGGGGAGGCAGAAATAGCGATTCATGGAGCAATCTTATTCGTATAGTAGAGCTGGCGAGCACAAAATAATTAGGTCGATCGATCTTCAAACCAGACTCTTTAGTGAAGGTTTAGACTGGAAGTTAGCATTAGATTTAATTGGTATATCTAAGGGGTATTTAATCAAGCGAGTAATGGATTTCTGTATTGCTGCTCTGTTCCTGATTTTCGTTTCCCCAGTGTATGTGGCGATCGCGATCGCCATCAAACTCGACTCTCCAGGTTCGATATTTTTCAAAGAAAAACGGATGGGATTGCATGGGAAAACATTTGAGATTTGGAAGTTTCGGAGTATGCAGGCTGATGCCGAAAAATTGCTACCCGGATTGGAATCACAGAATGAAATGAAAGATGGTGTTAACTTTAAGATGAAAGACGATCCGCGAATTACCCGAATTGGTAAATTTTTGCGCCGTCACAGTCTGGATGAGTTACCACAAGCGATCAATGTCCTGCGCGGCGAAATGAGTTTGATCGGCCCTCGTCCTTTTAACATGCGCGATGTCGGTAATTTTGCCAAGCATCACTTTTTCAGATATGAGGTTTTACCTGGTATCACAGGACTGTGGCAGGTTTCAGGTCGATCGAATATCGTTTATTTCGATCGAGTCATCGAACTCGATACCGATTATATTGAAAATTGGTCGCTGTGGATGGATTTGGGTATTCTATTGAAAACAGTGAAAGTAGTTTTTTCTAAAGAGGGTGCTTATTAGATAACTAGCAAGTGGCAAGCAATGCCCTATTCTTGGAGAATAGGGCTGACAGCAAACTATTTGCGCTGGAAAAATTTAGGGAATCAAACGATGAATTATCTACTACCCAACTCAAACGAGCCAACCATATCAGTGATAATTCCAGCATATAATAGTGCTGGATTTTTGGCAGAGGCGATCGAAAGTATCCTCTGTCAAACTCAGGCTGTGAGTGAGATCGTGGTAGTAGATGATGGCTCGACTGACGATACCAAGTCGGTATGCGACAGATATCCGAGTATAAAATATGTTTATCAAGCAAATCAGGGTTTGCCCGGTGCGCGAAATAAGGGGATTGAAGTCAGTCAAGGGGCATATCTAGTTTTTCTCGATGCTGATGACTGTTTATTACCCGAAGCTGTCGAGATGGGGATGGATTGTTTGGAGGGGCATCCAGAATCTGGATTTGTGTTTGGTAGATATCTGTTTCGATCGATAAATCCCGATGGCTCTTATAGTACCCAACCACTTTTTGCCGAGCCGCCGCCAGTTGCTAGTTATGCAACTATTTTGGCGGCGCAACATAATATTCAGTGCGCCACGGCGATGATTCGGCGGGAGGCGATGGTGGCTGTGGGTGGATTTCCCGTGGGTGAAGAGGATTTGGGTTTATTTTTGCGGATTGCGCGGGAGTACCCGATTTATTTTCACGATCGAGTGGTGTCGGAATATCGCTATCATGGCGGCAATGAGTCGAGTAAGTCTGTGAAGATGCTGCGTCAGACTTTGGAGACTCATGAGTTGGAGTTGGAGTATATTCGCCAAGTCGGGGATTCTGCATCAGATTTGATGGGGCTTTATGAAAGTGGGCGAGCTGCTTGGATAAAATTTTATGGCGATCGAATTCTGTATGATGCAGTTAGGTTAGCACAGGCGGGAGAGTCGGAGCAGGCTCAACGGCAGGTACAATTAGTTTTGAGTTACGATCCACAATTGAGTTGTGTCGATCGAGAGATATATGATGTAGCGAGTGAATTGCTGCAAGTGCAAAATAGACAGCAACAACCAGCAAAAAGCTATCCTCAAACTAGATGTCTGCATCAGTTATTTGAAGAGCGGGTAGAGCAGGAGCCGGATAGAGTAGCCTTGGTATTTAAAAACCAGCAGATCACCTACCGAGAATTGAACGATCGATCGAATCAATTGGCGCATCATCTCCAAAGTTTAAATGTCACTCCAGAAACACTCGTCGGGATTAGTCTAGAACGCTCTGTAGAGCTGGTAATCGGTCTATTAGGTATTCTTAAGGCTGGCGGTGCTTACGTGCCTCTGGATCCAACCTACCCCCAAGAGCGGTTGAATTATATGCTGGAGGATTCCCAAGTCGCCATTTTGGTGACGAAGGCGGATTTGGCATCATCTTTTGAGGGCTATGCGGGAGCTGTGGTTTGCATTGATGCGATGAGCGAGAGCTATAGCCAGACGAACCCCGTGAGCTTCGTTACCCCCGATAACCTCATCTATACTATTTACACATCTGGCTCGACAGGAAAACCCAAGGGGGTGCTCGTCACCCATGCTAATGTCGGGCGGTTATTTGTAGCGACTCAAGACTGGTATCATTTTGACGATCGGGATATATGGACGATGTTCCATTCCTATGCTTTTGACTTCTCGGTATGGGAGTTGTGGGGAGCTTTGATTTATGGGGGGAAATTGGTAATTGTGCCGTTTGAGGTGAGTCGCTCTCCCCAAGATTTTTATGAGCTATTAGCGCGAGAGCGGGTGACGGTGCTCAATCAGACTCCCTCAGCTTTTCGCCCATTGAGCCGGGTTGAGAGTGAATTAAAGCTGAGTTTGCGGCTGGTGATTTTTGGTGGGGAAGCTTTGGAGCTTCAGAGTTTGGAGCTGTGGTTTGCCAGGTACGGGGATAAGGTACCGCAGTTGGTGAATATGTATGGGATTACTGAGACTACCGTACATGTGACTTATCGATCGATTAGTCGTACAGATTTGACTCAAGGGAGTGTCATTGGTTGCCCGATTCCCGACTTAGAATTATACATCTTAGATGAGGATCGACAACAAGTATCGATCGGCGTTGCTGGGGAAATGTATGTCGGTGGTGCTGGTGTGGCGCGGGGTTATTTGCATCGCCCTGAATTAACGGCGCAACGGTTTATCGCTCATCCTTTTAATGCCGAAAGTGGAGCGGTTTTATATCAGACTGGGGATTTGGCGCGTTATTTGGCTAATGGGGATATCGAGTATTTGGGGCGCATCGATAATCAAGTCAAAATTCGCGGTTTTCGGATTGAGTTGGGTGAGATTGAAGCCGCTCTGATGAAAAGTTTTGCCCTCCAAGAAGCTGTCGTTATCGTCAGGGAAGATGAGCCAGGGGATTTACGGTTGGTGGCTTATCTGGTGGCGGCGACTTCCATGTCGGTGGAAATTTGGGAATTGCGAGACAAGCTGAAACAGCAATTACCCGATTATATGGTACCGTCGGCGTTCGTGCGGTTGGCGGTGATGCCTTTGACTCCCAATGGTAAGATCGATAATAAGGCTCTACCAGCACCAGATATTACTAGTTTTGGGGTAAGTTCAAAAACTATTGCGGCGGGTAATTCGACTGAGGAATTATTAACGGCAATTTGGCGAGATGTGCTCAGATTGGAGCGTGTCGGGGTTGAGGATAATTTCTTCGATTTGGGTGGGAATTCGCTGTTGGGTTTGCGGGTTATCGATCGAATTCGATCGCAATTTGGGCTGAAAGTCTCGGTTGTGAAGCTTTATCAGTACATGAATATTCGATCGATGTCTCGCTATCTGAGCGAGCGGTTGGCGGTTGAAATCGTCGTTGAATCGAATCAAGAGCTGGCGGTTAAAACCGCGCCTATACAAACAAAGTCTGCCTTCGCAGACTCGGAAAGTACTAGGGTTGTCGAATCCGCGCAGGCGGATTTTGATTCTATAGCCGCGATTGAAATCGCCGCTGAATTGAACCGAGCCACAATCGAACCACCCCCAATTAAAAATAATGGTGTTGCCGTAATTGGGATGGTGGGCAGATTTCCTGGGGCGAATACGATCGATGAATTATGGGAAAATCTCTGTGCGGGGAAGGAGTCGATTACATTTTTTGAGGAAGATGAGATTGATGCTAGTATCGATCGAGCCACACTAACAGATCCTAATTATGTCAGAGCGAGAGGAGTATTAGCAGGAGCTGAATTATTCGATGCTGGCTTCTTTGGGATTAGTGCTAGAGAAGCAGAAATGATGGATCCTCAAATGAGGATTTTTCTAGAGCTAGCATATGAAGCTCTAGAGAATGCCGGATATACAGCACCCGATGATAATCGGATTGGGGTGTATGCTGGTTCCGCTGATAATACTTACTTTGAAAAGCATTTGAGCGGTACGGAGATGCTCGACAGGTTTGGTGAGTTTCACGCTCATCTAGTCAACGATCGAGATTATCTCACAACTAGGGCATCTTATAAATTAAATCTACGCGGCCCTAGTATTAATATTAGTACGGCTTGCTCTACTTCGCTAGTTGCAATTATTCAAGCCTATCAGGGATTATTAAGTCATCAGTGCGATGTAGCTTTGGCGGGTGGTGTTTCGATTTTAACGCCGCAAAATAAGGGGTATTTATATCAGGAAGGGAGTATCTTAACGCCCGACGGACATTGCCGTCCATTTGATGCAAATGCAGCAGGTACGTCATTTAATAATGGTGGCGCAATCGTGGTGTTGAAACGGTTGGAAGATGCGATCGCGGATGGCGACAAGATCTATACTATTATCAAAGGTGTGGGTATCAATAATGATGGTGCCGACAAGGTAAGTTTTACTGCTCCCAGTGTGAATGGACAAATGGGCGCAATCTTGCAAGCTCAACAGCAAGCGGGAGTTGAGCCAGATAGTATCGGTTATATTGAGGCACATGGTACGGGTACAGTATTGGGAGATCCGATCGAAGTTGAAGCCCTAACTCAAGCTTTTCGTACCAAAACTTCAGCCACCCAATTTTGTGGGATTGGTTCGATCAAAAGTAATTTGGGACATCTCACCGCCGCCGCTGGAGTCGCTGGATTTATCAAGACAGTTTTGGCTCTCTATCATCGTCAAGTTCCACCGACGATCAATTTTAATAGTCCTAATCCACATATCGATTTTGCCAATAGTCCTTTCTACGTCAATGACAAATTAGTTGACTGGAAATCGACAACTACTCCCCGTAGAGCTGGGGTAAGTTCTTTTGGTGGTGGTGGCACAAATGCTCATGTCATCCTAGAAGAACCACCGCAAGTTTTGTCGTCTAGTTCTACTCGCCCTTATCAATTACTATTATTATCGGCAAAGACTGAAATTGCGATCGACAAAATAACTACCAATCTAAAAGACCACTTATGTCAAAATTTAGATGTAAACTTAGCCGATATCGCCTATACCCTTCAACAGGGGCGAAAAATCTTCGATCGTCGTCGATTTGTTGTCTGTCAAGATCGGGTAGAAGCAATCGAACATCTCACAAAATTACCACCACAATTCACCGCGACTAAACATACTCAGAACCAAAAGTCTGACGTGGTGTTGATGTTTTCGGGGCAAGGTTCCCAGTATATAAATATGGGATTGAACCTATATCGACATGAGCGAGTATTCCAAAATGCGATCGATACTTGTGCCGAGATTCTAACACCCATATTAGATCGAGATATTCGCGAGCTACTCTATCCAACCGTCGATAATCTAACAGCACATACCGAACTATTAAACCAGACGAACTATACACAACCAGCCTTATTTGCGATCGAATATGCTCTCGCTCAATTATGGCAGAGTTGGGGCATCAAACCGATCGCCTCGATCGGACATAGTATCGGCGAATATGTCTCTGCTTGTCTAGCTGGAGTATTCAGCCTTGACGACGCGCTCAAACTTGTGGCGGCGCGAGGGAAAATGATGTGGGAGTTACCCCGTGGCTCGATGTTGTCGGTGCGACTATCGGGTGAGGAAATGGAATCTAGACTACCGAAAGGACTAGCGATCGCCGCCTATAATAGTACCGTTTTATGTGTCGTATCTGGGCCGACTGAATCTGTCGAACTATTGCAGCAAGAATTAGAGACTGCGGCAACAGCTTGTAGATTGCTACATACCTCTCATGCTTTCCATTCTCCCATGATGATGCCTGCCGCCCGACCTTTTACCAAATTGGTAGGAAATGTTCGACTTTCTCCACCTCAGACACCTTTTATATCCTCGGTGACGGGTGACTGGATTACTGACGAGCAAGCCACAAATCCTCATTACTGGGGAGAGCATTTACTCAAACCAGTCAGGTTTGCCGACGGAATCCAAACCCTATGCGAGCAACAGCCTAATGCTATCTTACTAGAAGTAGGGCCGCGCCAAACTTTAGCCACATTAGCACGATCGTCTGCGATCGCGATCGCCTCCCTCGGCGATACTTCAGAGCATAATGGAGAATGGCAATCTTTACTCCAAGCGATCGGCCAATTGTGGCTAGCTGGAGTTACCATCGATTGGGCAGAATTTTATCGTCACGAGCAGCGACATCGCCTCCCATTACCTACCTATCCCTTCGAGCGACAGAGATTTTGGATCGATCCTCTGCCTCATCGTCAGAATATATCACCTTCCGTTCCTAGTACGTCGATCGTTATGCCAGCCCTACCAACTCCACCCGCTCCCGAATCGCGTACAATACGCTTAGTGCCTTCGATCGCGTCAGTCTTTCAAGATATCACTGGCATCGATATTAGGGGAGGTGAAAGTCAAACGACTTTCTTAGAGCTGGGTTTAGACTCCCTTTCCCTCACCCAAGTATCCCTCGCACTCAAGAAAAAGTTTGCCGTTAAGGTGACGTTTCGACAATTATTATTCGATTGCTCTACGCTCGAAACTCTGGCACAATCGATCGATAATCAATTACCCGCAGATGCTTTCCCCGCTCCAGTTGTAGCTCCAGCATTTGTCGAACCAAAATCTACATCGATTCCGCAAAGCGGAGGCTACGCCAACGTTAATAGTAACCAGGTTGAGTCATCCAATCTCCCTGCTCCAGCAGTTGTTGCAGCTAATCCTAGATCGATTCCGCAAAGCGGAGGCTACGCCAACGTTAATCCTGTCAATAGTAGCGCGATCGAGTCATTAGTTCAGCAGCAACTGCAAATTATGACGCAGCAGTTGGAATTGCTCAGAGGTAGGGGAGAGGGAGAGGGGGAGACGGGGAGACGGGGAGACGGGGGGACTGGGGGACTGGGGGATGCGCCAGGATTTAGTTTGAATGGGAAGGGGGGTATGTCAAATATTGCTCTACCAACAACTCCAGCAGCTAAAGTAGCACCTGCTCCAGCAGCTAAAGTAGCACCTCATACGCCTGCGCCGGGAGTAAAGATAAATAAGTCTGTAGATAACAGCCTAAATTTAGCGCAAAAGCAAGCTTTGGCAAATATTATCGATCGATATGTAGCGCGTACACCATCATCCAAACGTCAAGCACAGGAGCATCGTAGCTATCTCGCAGATCCGCGCACAGTATCGGGATTTAGTCCATTACTAAAAGAAATGGTATATCCAATTGTGACCGATCGAGCAAAAGGATCGAGGTTATGGGATGAGGATGGGAATGAATATATCGATCTGACTAATGGGTTCGGTTTGAACTTCTTTGGTTGGTCGCCAGATTTTGTCACTGATGCTATTAAAGCACAACTAGACAAAGGAATGGCGATCGGCCCTCAAACTCCACTCGCTGGAAGAGTGGCAAAAAAAATCGCCCAATTCACCGGGATGGAGCGGGTGGCTTTTTGCAATACAGGATCCGAAGCGGTAATGGCTGCGCTCCGCATCGCTAGAACGGTCACAGGACGCGATCGAGTCGTATTGTTTAGCAAATCCTATCATGGCACTTTTGATGAGGTTCTCGTCCGTCCTGGCGCGGATGGGCAGGCTTTCCCTAGCGCACCTGGAGTGATGGGGAGTGCGTTGGCAAATATGTTGGTGTTAGATTATGATGCGCCGGAATCTTTGGCGATGATTCGGAAGTGTGGTGATGATATCGCGGCTATTTTGGTGGAGCCAGTACAGAGTCGTCATCCTAATTTACAACCTCGATCGTTTTTGCAGGAATTGCGCCAAGTTGCGACAGAATTGGATATTGCTTTGATTATTGATGAGGTGATTACGGGTTTTCGGGTTGCGCCGGGAGGTGCTCAAGAACACTTTGGGATTAAGGGCGATATTGCGACTTATGGTAAGGTTGTCGGTGGTGGAATGCCGATCGGAATTCTGACTGGAGTATCTAAGTATATGGATGCTTTGGATGGTGGTTTTTGGCAATTCGGCGATACATCTATGCCTGAAGTTGGGGTGACGTTTTTTGCTGGAACTTTCGTTCGTCATCCTTTAGCTTTGGCGGCTACTGATGCAATTTTGGATAAGTTACTAGCAGGTGGTTCCGCGCTCCAAAAATCGGTGGCGGTGAAAACGGAATCAGTCGTCAAGCAGCTCACCGAGCATTTCCAATTAGTTGGTGCGCCAATTAATGTCGAGCATTTTAGTTCTTGGTTCTATATTACCTTTCCACCGAGCGAACCCTACGGCGGATTGTTATTTTATCTATTGCGGGAACGCGGTATTCACATCTGGGAAAATCGTCCTTGTTTCTTGACGCTCGCCCATAGTGATGAGGATATCGAGGAATTTATTTGGGCGGTAAAAGTTTGTATCGCTGAATTGCAATCAGTTGGATTTTTATCTAGTTCGGGAAATGCGATCGCTGTGAATAGTAATCTCCCCCCGCAACCAGGAGCAAAGCTGGGCAAGGATCGAGATGGGAACCCAGCTTGGTTTATCGACGATCCCGATCGAACGGGCAAATATTTACAGATAGAACGTCATGGATAACCAAATTCGATCGCTCACATCGCTCAGGGGTATTGCTGCTCTAATCATTGTGATACACCATTTTTCCTATTATGCGTTACCTCAATTAGGTGTGGTGTTATCAGCCTATAGTTATTTCTTTCAGAATGGCTATTTGGCTGTCGATCTATTTTTTATCTTGAGTGGGTTTATTATGACTCACGTATATTCGGATCGGTTTAGTGCGGGGGTAAGTAAGTCGAACTACTGGCAATATCTCCGCGCTCGATTTGCACGCATTTATCCACTGCACTTATTCACCTTACTAGTCTTGGTTGGCTTACAATTTGTCGAACTAATATTATCAAATCCTACCGCCTTCACAGGTAAATTCAATCTTACGGCTCTAGGTGCGAATGTATTGATGCTCCAAGCTTTTGCCCTCAATTGTCCGCCGTTATTTTGGTGCGATACCTATTGGAATGAGCCTGCTTGGTCGATTAGTGTGGAATTTGTTATCTATTCTATCTTTCCATTTATTCTATTTGCCATCCTCAAAAACCAACCTAAAACTGACACGTTCCTATATATTATCACCCTCATCGCGAGCTTACTACTAATTAGATTCACCCGCAATAATTTAGATAATATCATCGGTATTCCTTCGATCGCCAGATGTGGTTTAGAATGTATCCTCGGCGCGATTACTTACAAAATATATCGCCGTCAGCAGGCGCAAAGGTTTTTAAATACCAATCTCCTGGGAATTGTGGCTACTGTCTGGATTGCGGTGATTATGCACAACTGGAGTGAGGATCTGCGAGGGTTCCATGACTGGGCAATTTTGCCAGCTTTCTCACTGCTGATTTTATCTATCTCACCGCAAAGTCATAGTCTGGGAATGAGAATGCTGAATTCACCATTGCTATTATATCTAGGTAGCATATCTTACTCAGTATATATGGTGCATTGGGTACTGATATCGATCGTCAAAGCATTTTGGTTAGATGAGCTGCATCTGGTTTTTGAGGAAGGTTTGACGAAAACACAATCTATATTTGCTCTAGGCTTATTTATCCCGATCGTCATCTTAACTGCATCCTTAACTTATCGATTTGTCGAAGTTCCCCTCCGTCAATATCTCAAGCCCAAATCACCAATTTTAGTATAACTATTATATTTTAATATGCAATCAGTCTGTATCGCTCCCGAATCTAAATTAACCTCGATCGATTTCAATCCATTTGTCGATAGTGACATCCGATCGACTGCACCAACTATCGCCACCGACTCTAAATTAATTGCGGTAGATTTCGATCCATTCGCCGATGGGGAAATCCAATTAACCGCTCCAGCTACTGCATCTCAGCAAGAAATTTGGCTGGGAGTGCAAATGAGTCATGAGGCAAATTTAGCTTGTCTATTATCTCAATCGTTGAGATTTAAGGGTCGGCTAAATACTCAGGCTCTCCAGACAGCCTTTCAACAATTAGTAGCCCGTCATGAGGCATTACGGACGACCTTTAATGCTGATGGAACAGTATTGTCGATCGCCAAAAAGATCGAGTTTGTATCCCCACTTGTCGATCTATCGAATCTGAGTAGTGATAAACGAAAAATTGAGGTCGATCGAATTCAACAACAAGCAGCTAGTCAAGTATTCGATCTCCAACATGGGCCATTATTTAGCACAGAGATTCTCAAGCTAGATGACAGCAAACATTTAGCGATCCTCACCGTCCATCATATCATTTGTGACGGCTGGTCTTATGGAATTCTCATCGCTGAATTAGCTCAAATTTATTCTGCTCTAAATACAGGCATCGCGGTAAAATTATCACCAGTAGAATATTTGAGTGAATACGCATTTATAGAGCGAGAAAAGAGTACCAGTGCGGAAACGATCGCCACAGAAGCTTATTGGCTCAATAAGTTTGCTAATTTACCACCGATCGTAGACTTACCAATAGATTATCCCCGTCCGCCGATTCGTACTTTTGATTCTGCTTGCGAAGACTATATATTAAAAGCCGATCTAGTCCGCAATCTCAAACAATTGGGCATCAAAAATAGTTGCAGCTTGATGACGACCTTCCTGGCTGCATTTGAAGTATTCCTATATAAGATTACTGGACAAACTGAATTTACCGTCGGCGTACCCACATCGGGACAAACTGCTACGGGTAAATATAATTTGGTCGGACATTGTGTCAATTTCCTACCCTTGCGGAGTAGGATCGATCCAGACTGGAAATTTGATGAATATCTGAGATTCAGAAATAGAGAAATCCTAGATGATTATGACAGGCAGGATTTCACATTCGGTAGTTTATTAAAGAAGCTCGCTATTCCTCGGAATGCTAGCCGCGTTCCCTTGATTTCGGCGGTATTTAATATCGACCTAGATGGGGAAACTAATGGATCTCAGTTCGCTGGATTAACCACTGAGGTTCGTCCAAATCGAGGTGCTTTTGCTACCTTTGAATTTTCAATCAATGCTGTCACTGCTGCGGATGGTCGAATCGAATTAAATTGTCAATACAACCCCAAACTATTTAAACTCGAAACTATCCGCCGTCGCCTCAGTGAATTCGAGCATTTACTTACCGCTCTAACTCAAACAGCAGATCGATCGATTAGTAGTCTATCACTCCTCAACCCAACCGAACAACATCAACTATTAGTAGACTGGAATCAGACTCAAACCAACTACCCACAAACCTGTATTCATCAGTTATTTGAATCACAGGTAGAGCTAAATGGTGACGCGATCGCCCTAATATTAGAAGCAGAACAACTTACCTATGATGAATTAAACCATCGCGCCAATCAGTTGGCACACTACCTGATAAAATTGGGAGTCAAACCAGAAGATTTAGTGGGTATTGCGATCGAACGCTCCCTCGAAACCATCGTCGGTATCCTCGGAATCCTCAAAGCTGGCGCAGCTTATCTCCCCCTCGACTTGGCATCTCCCCCCACCCGCCTCGCCGCAATCCTCGAAGATGCCCAAATTTCCATTCTCCTCACCAAACAAAACACCCTCCCAAAATTACCAACCCAATCGGTAAATCGAGTCGTCTGCATCGATACCGAATGGGATAAAATCGCTACCTGCGAATCCACCAATCCCGACTTACCATTACAACTAGACAATCTAGCATATGTGACATACACCTCCGGCTCCACCGGGACACCCAAAGGAGTCTGCATCCCACATCGAGGCGTAGTGCGCCTGGTAAAAGCAACTAACTATGTAAATTTCAGCACCGATGAAATCTTTCTACACTTAGCTCCTCTCGCTTTTGATGCTTCTATTTTTGAAATCTGGGGAAGTCTGCTCAATGGTGCCAAACTAATCGTATTTCCCGGCGACAAGCTATCCCTAGCCAACATCGGCATGACGATTCGAGGGCATCAAATTACCACAGTCTTCCTCTCCACTGGATTATTTCATTCAATGGTAGACGAGCGGTTGGAAGACTTGCAATCTGTGCGTCAATTCCTCTCCGGCGGTGATGTGTTATCCCCCAGCCACGTCCAAAAAGTATTGGCACATCTCCCAAATTGCCGCGTCATCAATGGCTATGGGCCGACTGAAAATACCACTTTCACCTGTTGCCATACTATCTCGAAATCAGCCCCATCGCTGACCTCCGTACCCATCGGTAAGCCGATTTCTAATACCCAAGTATACATCCTCGATGCCCAGCTTCAGCCCGTACCGATCGGCGTTGCCGGAGAACTCCACACTGGTGGAGACGGTCTAGCACGAGGCTACCTCAATCGTCCCGAATTAACCGCATCGCGATTTATCCCCAATCCCTTCGAGCCATCAGGAAAACTCTACAAAACCGGAGACCTCGCCCGCTACCTCCCAGACGGCTCGATCGAATTTTTGGGAAGAATTGATAACCAAGTCAAAATACGCGGCTTCCGGGTCGAAATTGGTGAGATTGAGAGCATCCTCGCTCGCTACCCCAGCATCCAAGATGTGAAAGTCATCGATCGCGAAGATCGACCTGGGGACAAACGCCTGGTAGCATATCTAGTAACGGATAAATCCGCAGATTCGATCGATAACCTCAGTCGAGAATTACGGACATTCCTCCAATCGAAACTACCCGATTATCTCATTCCATCAGCATTTGTCGAGATCGATACTTTACCACTTACTCTCAATGGTAAGGTCGATCGACACGCATTGCCCGCACCCGAATATATCCGCCAAGATGCCGACGATAGCCGAGTAGCTCCTCGGAATGACGTAGAAAGACAACTCGTCGAAATATGGGAACGAGTGCTAGAGGTGAAACCTATCGGCATTCGAGACAACTTCTTTGAATTAGGTGGGCACTCACTAATTGCCGTCCGATTATTTACCGAAATCGAAAAAGCTTTTGGCAAAAGTATTCTATTATCAACCCTATTTCAAGCCCAAACAATCGAAGATCTAGCAATAATTCTGCGTCCCGAAGAATCTACCCAAGCAACAACCTGGAAATCTCTAGTAGAAATGCAAGCAGGTAATCCAGCCAAACCACCACTTTTCTGCATTCATGCCGTTTGGGGAAACATCTTATTTTGTCGCAGCTTTATCAACTATCTAGAAACAGATCGCACCGTATATGGACTCCAATCCAAAGGACTCGATGGCGAACATCCACCCTGTACAACGATTCCAGAAATGGCAGCGAACTATATCCAAGAAATTAAAAGCGTCCAACCACAAGGGCCATATTTATTATCTGGATTTTCATTAGGTGGTTTAATTGCCTTTGAAATCGCCCAACAACTTCAAGCTGAAGGTCAAGAGATCGAACTATTAGCCCTAGTAGACCCCACTAGCCCCAATCTAACTTCATCAGCACCAGATGCTCCCACAACAACCCGCAGTCCATTATTAACAAAAACTATCTCTCACCTCAAAACAATCCTAAATTTAACTGCAAAACAAAAAGTAGATTATGTCTGGCAAAGATTATGTTGGAATTTGACACTAGGCAATACCAATCTCCTCTACAAAGCTTATCTACGCTACATCAAACGTTCGTTGAGCGAACTCCGATTGGTAAACGTATATTGGGCAAATTATCTGACTCAATATAGCTATATGCCCAAACAACCATACCTAGGCAAAATTACCCTATTCCAAGCTGAAGAGATAGAGATTGGTAGTGAAGAGAATACCCAATCGAGATGGGATCTCTTTGCTAGTGATGGAGTAGATATCATCCCCGTTACTGGCTCCCATGCAGATCTAATGGACGAACCTAATGTCAGAGTATTATCTGCCAAATTCAAGCATTACTTAGATTAGGTAGATTGAAGTTATTAGGGGGAATGTTCAAATGACAGATATAGCTTTTTTTCTTGTAGATCTTGGTGGAGGTGGTGCCGAAAAAGTGATGTTAAGTTTAGCAGGTGGATTCGCCGAGCGGGGACTAGATGTAGATTTGGTTTTAGTCAAACTTGCCGGAGATTACCAGTCGCTAATCTCGCCCAAAGTCCGCATCATCAATTTAGCACATCCTCGATTGATTACCAGTCTACCGTTATTAATCGACTATCTCAAACAAAATCGCCCCAAAGTATTCATATCGGCTTTAGAAGATGCTAATACTATCGCCATTATTGCCAAAATACTCGCTCGCACCGCAACTCGTCTCATTGTTAGCGTCCACAATCCATTAGCCTTCGTTCATGCAAACAGGAGCGCGTTAAAACAAAAACTCACCCCTTTATTCATTCGATGGTTATTTCCTTTTGCTGATGCAATCGTCGGTGTATCCAAAGGGGTCTGCGACAATATCGCCCTAGTGAGTGGATTACCTAGAGACAGAATCAATGTCATCTACAATCCAATTTTTACCCCCGAACTATTAAATTTTTTTGATGCACCTGTTGATGAAGAGTGGTTTTTAAATACCCAGATATCAGTCATATTAGCCGTAGGACGCTTATCAACAGAAAAAGACTTCCCAACCCTAATCCGTGCTTTTGCCCTGGTCAAGCAGCAATATCCAGTCAAATTAGTAATCTTGGGACAAGGCGGGGAACTGCTAGCTTTAGAAGAACTAGTGAGAGAACTAGAATTGGTAGATGATGTTGCTTTTCCAGGATTTGTCACCAACCCTTATGCCTACATGTCCAAAGCTAAAATGCTGGTGATGACCTCCATCTATGAGGGATTTGGAAATGTATTAGTAGAAGCCATAATTGCGGGAACTCCAGTAGTTTCTACTAATTGTGAAAGTGGCCCAGCCGAAATTTTAGAAGATGGTAAATATGGAGAATTAGTAGCTGTGGGCGATGTATCTGCTTTAGCCGCAGCAATGATTAATACTCTAGAAAATTCCCGCAATCCCGATCTATTGCGGCAAAGAGGACGAGAATTTTCATTAGAAGCTGCACTATCAAAATATCAACAATTATTTAATTTTACTTAAAATTTTCCTCTCTCTGCGCCCTCTGCGCCTCTGCGGTTAAAAAAATATTTATCTAATCTAAAATGCCGAATAACCCACCCCAAATCGAATGTTAAATAAATTAAACAGCGCGATTGAAAAACTCAGCCCTAATATCCGCAAAATCTTGGCAAATATGGGCTGGTTGGTAGGTGGGCGCATTTTGCGCGTCGCTGTCAGTTTATTTGTAATTGCTTGGATGGCGCGTTATTTGGGAACTGATGGATTTGGTACTCTAAGTTATGCAATGGCTTTAATCGCTATTTTTGGCAATATTGCCGATCTAGGTTTGAGTCATTTCGTCGTGCGCGATGCAGTTAGAGAACCAGAATGTAGATATGAAATCCTCGGTACCGCTTTTTTTATGCGGTTAATTAGTGGAACTGTTTCTTTTTTATCGATCGTGGGGATGATATTTTGGTTGCGCCCTGACGATCCTACAATTCGGCTGGTAGTTATCGTCATGTCAGGTTCTTTGACATTCCAAAACTTCGGTGTAATTGAGTCATGGTTTAGCTCTCAAGTTCAATCAAAATATACAGTCATAGCAAGTAATATTGCTTTTATTTTCATAACTTCGATCCGAATTGTTTTACTGCAAACTAAAGCTCCCTTAATTGACTTTGCGATCGCTATCTTGGTCGAAGAAGTTTTGTCGGTAATCAATTCTGTTATCGCGTATCAAAAAACTGGACAAAAAATTCAAAATTGGCGGTTTAATTTAGAGCGTGCTAAAAGTCTATTAAGGGTAAGTTGGCCGTTAATTTTTTCTAATTTATCAGTGATGATTTATCTATATGTAGACCAAATTATGCTGGGACAATTAGCTAGTGCTAGTGCGGTAGGTATCTATGCAGTGGCTGTAAAAATATCCGAGAATTGGGCTTTTTTGGTGTTGACAATTACTCGATCGGTCACTCCCCATATCATCGAAGCTAAGGAAATTAGTGAAGAAGCCTATTACCAAAGAATCCAACAAATTTGTAATATATCAGCACTCATATTTTACATTGTAGCAATTGGGCTAACATTTCTATCGACACCATTAATCGTCCTACTTTTTGGTGAAAAGTATGCGTCAGCCGGAGTCGTTTTATCGATTCACATTTGGTCGTCAATCTGGATGTTTTTTGGGAATATTAAAGAAGTATGGGTAGCCACAGAGGAGCTAGCAAAATTTGCCCTCACAGCTAGTTTTATGGGTGCGATAATGAATATATTATTGAATTTTTGGTTGATTCCGATCTACCAAGAAATCGGTGCAGCGATTGCAACAGTTATTTCTTATACTTTTACTGACTATATCATATGTTGGATTTATCCACCAGCACGTAAATTTGCGCGGGTAATGACCAAAGCATTAGCTTTGAACATCTTTACTCAGGGCAATCTATTCAATTCTAGCGATCGATAAATGAAAATTTCAGATTCTCCACTAGTCAGCATCCTGATCAATAATTATAACTATGGTAGATTTCTAAATGAAGCTATTGATAGCGCGTTAAATCAAACTTATGACAAGGTTGAAGTAATTATTGTTGATGATGGTTCTATCGACAATTCTCAGGAAATTATTGCCAGCTATGGTGATAAAATTATCCCAATCATCAAATCAAATGGCGGACAGGCTTCTGCTTTTAATGCAGGATTTGCAGCTAGTCATGGTGAAATTATCTGTTTCTTGGATTCTGACGATCTTTTCTTGCCAGATAAAGTTATGGAGATTGTCAATGTTTTTAGAGCAGATGAAAACATCGGCTGGTGCTTCCATATTTTAAACTTTTTTGGCAATACCCAAACAAAGTTTGAACCAGACAGTCAAAAGTGGACTTCTGGCATCTACGATCTGCGATCGACAATCCAGAGCGGTAAACTAGATGGTCGAATGCCTCAAGTCAATCTAGCCACATCGACGATGTGTTTTAAGACAGCACTTTTACAGCAAATTTTACCGATGCCAGAAATTATTAAAATCACCAGTGATGATTATATTAAGTATATAGCATTAGGTCTAACTCCAGGATTTGTCCTAATTAAAGAGCTAGCAATGCAACGAATTCATGATAATAATGCCTATACCTTGAGAACCGATCGAGACAAACAAAAATTAGCAGCTAAAATAAATATCTTGACTGCTGATTCGATGAAGAGCAATTTTCCGGCGATATTATCCAAATTTTCTAATAATATCTTTGCGAAGTCAATTAGTATATATTGGCTCAACGGTGGGATTGAAGCTGAATTAACAAAGGTAGTCGATCGGTATATGTCTTTATTAGCATTGCCAGATAAAATCGAAGTTTATATTCGCATATTTTACAACTACCTAAAATATCGACATGTAAAATTATGAATAATAAACTATTCGTCCTCGCCGAAAAAATATTTACAATTATTAGTGTCTTCCACTATGCCTCAGCCCCAGTATTCCTGATTATCACTAATGGAATTAGTGAAGGAGAGGATGAAGGATCTTTACCCGATCTAGCTATTATCAATCAGCTATTTCAGGTTATATATTTTATTACCTTTTGCTTGCTATTATTGCGATGGAAAAAAGTAGTTCCAGTAATTCTAAAGAGTTTGTCGATCTGGTTATTATTTGGATTAGTGATTCTTTCGTTTTTTTGGTCGTATTCGCCAGAACTAACCAAAGTGCGGATCGTAGCGATGCTTGGTACGATGCTATTCTCACTTTATATTGCTAGCCGTTACACCCTCAAAGAGCAGCTCCAACTATTAGGCTGGATCTTTGGTATTGCGATCGTCACGAGTATTCTGTTTGCGATCTTTTTACCAAAATATGGTTTGATGGGTGGCGTTCATATGGGAGCTTGGCGAGGCATTTTCAACCACAAAAATGGCTTAGGTAGAATCATGGTTATCGGCACAACAACCTTTACCCTATTAGCACTCACCGTCAAACAACAGCGTTGGATTTTCTGGAGTCTAGCTGGTGCATCAGTAATGTTGATCGTACTTTCAAGAGCATCATCACCATTACTTAATTTAGGAATTTTGCTGAGTCTACTCGCCCTATTACCCATTTTGCGGTGGAACTATATATTCATGGTTCCAGCCCTAATTGGGATATCATCAGTCGCGATTGTTTTATACTCACTAGCGACGAATAATGCCGAACAAATTGTCGGTGCTTTTGGCAAAAATCTAACCCTGACTGGGCGGACTGATTTCTGGCCGTTAGTATTAGATAAAATTGTCGAAAGTCCTTGGGTAGGCTATGGATTTGGGGCATTTTGGCAAGGATTAGATGGCCCTTCTGCCTATATTTGGAATGCTTCAGCTTTCAAAGCACCCAATAGTCATAATGGTTATTTGGATCTTTGCCTCGACTTAGGTTTAATCGGCTTCTTTATTTATATGACGATCTTTATCACTGCTTTTTACAAAGCATTGATGTATATCAAAGAGACAGGAACACCAGATAGATTTTGGCCGATCCTATTACTTTGTTATGTTGTATTGTCCAATCTAACGGAAAGCTCATTAGTAATTCAAAATAACTTTTTGTGGGTGACACAACTATCAATATTTTTCTCTCTCTCCACAAAGCAATCAACTAAGATAGCCGGATACTTATAATTTTTTAAAAACCAGATAAATATTTAATTATGCTAAATCATCTAGAAGATCCTCATAAAATAGAACTTTCACCCGCAGAGAAACCACCGATTATCAAAGTGCTCATGGTGGGGACAGGATTTGATGTCAAAGGTGGGATTACCTCGGTTCAAAGGTTGATTATCGATGCCCATGCACCAAATATTAGTATTCAGCATGTGCCGACGATCGTTAAAGGCTCTGCAAAACAGAATATCATCGCATTCCTGAGCGCAATTCAACAGCTATGCTGGGCAATTCTCACAAAGCAAGCTGATATTATCCATATTCATTTTTCCGAGCGGGGTAGTACCTTGCGGAAATCAATTTTAATTTCCATTGCGTTACTATTTCGTCAATCGATTATCCTGCACGCTCATGGGGGCAGCTATCGAGAATTTTATGCCGCAGTACCTAAATTTGTCCAGGGAATATTGGCTTTCCTCTTTGGTAAATGTAGTAGGATTATAGTCTTGTCAGAGAGTTGGCAAGATTATTATCACGATACATTGTCGATCGATAAAAGCAAACTAATCGTACTATATAATCCTGTCGTCGTACCAGCAGAAATTCCCAATCGGCTCAATCGCAAACAGTTAAAATTTATCTTCCTAGGATTGATTGGTAAGCGCGGTGGAGCATTGGATCTCGTCAAGTCAGCAATCTCTTTTCCCCGCCCGGATAAAGGTGCATTCGATCTGATTAATGCAGTGGCAGCTTTGCCAGTAGAAGATCGAGATCGGCTAGAATTAGTTCTAGCTGGAAATGGAGATTTGGATGCAGCAAATCAACTAATTATCGATCTAAAACTGACAGATAAAGTTACGATCTTAACTTGGCTCGATTTCCAACAACGCGATAAACTTTTGGCTGAAGCGGATGGGTTTATTTTGCCATCTTATAATGAAGGATTGCCGATGTCAATGTTGGAATCGATGGCTTGGGGTTTACCTGTAATTGTTACACCAGTGGGTGGGATACCAGAAGTTATCGTTGACAAATATAATGGTTTATTAGTCGAGCCAGGTAATCGGCAGCAATTGGTAGCAGCGATGCAAAGTTTGATTCAAGATGAGGATTTGCGAATGTCGTTGGGTACAACTGCTCGTCATAGTGTAGAAGGTTTGGATATCCACTGTTATATGAAGTCTCTAGTAGAAGTTTATACATCAGTAATGGAAGAGCGCATGACTCGCTGAAAATACAGTGTTATTATTTCCTTGGATTCATTTAAAATGTAGCTATAGCTGTCCCTCCAGTTCTCACAGTAGGTCACGACGATGCAATATCAGATCTTTGTCCAAAACCCCACCGTTGGCGGAGCCTCTCCTTTGGAGAATCGCACCTTCATGGCTTCCGTCGTTGGCTTGCCCAATCTCACCGCCAATGGGATAACAGAGAAAGAGGCGATCGATCGACTCAAAAGCATTCTGGATGCTCAGTTTAAGAACGGTAAACTAGTCACAATTGACATAGATGTACCCAGTGAAATATCGCCTAATCAAAATGACCCCTGGATTGCCAATATGGGTATTTTTCAAGACGATCCGACATTTGACGACTTTCTAGCGGAAGTGAATACTTATCGCAACGAGATCGATAACGCCGAGAGCCATTCATGACTTTGTACGTTCTGGATACCGATCTCTTGAGTCTTTATCAACGGAATCACCCCCAGGTCTGCGCCCGCATTCGTCTCGCTAGAGAAAATGGTCTAATACTCAAAACGACGGTGGTAACGGTAGAAGAGCAGTATGGTGGGCGATTAGCTCAAATTCGGAAAGCCCAAACCCCTGAAACTTTGGTTGCAGCCTACGAGCGACTTTTAGCAACGTTTTTTCTATTCTCTCAGTTGGAAATTCTGCCATACAATCTTGCTGCCGCCGATCTTTTTCGACAGTTTCGGCAGATGGGTATTCGGATTGGAACGCAAGATCTCCGCATTGCTTCGATTACCCTCGCTCACAGTGGCATTATTGTCACTCGCAACCGCAAAGATTTTGAGCAAGTGCCAGGTTTAACTATCGAAGATTGGTCTACGTGAGAGGCTGTGTCAACGAGTCTAACTGTTCGATCGATCTGAGCTTTCGAGATAATAGTTATAATCGATCGATCTAAATAACGTGAGTTTGGGATTCGACTATATTATTAGCTTCGTTTCCGCACCGCCATCGATCGGAAGTTATCGCTTCGGATAAGGTTGTCCGTGGGCATTTGCCATCCTAGAAATCTGAGTTATCATAAAGATAGTAGTATAAAGTAAGGGATTGCAATGAATCAGTTTTTACATGTCCTCAAAGGTGTTGCCAGAATCGATATTATTGGTTCAGTTGTGCTTTTAGTACTGATGATGGGATACATTGGATTGACAAACTTACAACGCGATCGAGTACCCTCCGATCCAGGTGTTCCAACAACAACGCAACAATAAGAACTGTAAGGTGGGCAGATGCACACGTAAATGTAGAAATGTAGGGCGGGCAAATGCCCACGGATAAATTTGTCCGAAGTAATAATTTCGGATTGAAACTCAATCTCTATAAGCAGCTCAACCCTTGGGTGGGCATGAATACCACCCCTATGAATTTATTGTGGTGGTTGGGGGTTGCTATTATGATTGTCCGTTTGAGCGGCTCTGCCAACCTTTGGCTTTTTGGCTTTAGTTTTTGGGGTAGACTCAGAAGGGAATTTCCGCGATTGAGCTTGAGATAATAAAGAGGTGGCAAAGGAGATGGCTTCTTGGGCGGATTGCCCGCCAGCGATTTGGGCGATTTCGTCGCGGCGTTGGTGTTGGGAGTGGAGTTCTTGGATTTTGACGATCGTGCGTTCGGCGGTACTGGTTGATGTACCATTGATGGTGGTTTTGGTGACGCAAAAATGGGTATCCGCCATCGCTGCGATGAGTGGTTGGTGGGTGACGCAGAGAATTTGGTGGGATTGCCCTAGGTGGTGCAGTTTGGTGGCGATGGCTTGAGCGACGGTACCGGATACCCCTGCATCGATTTCGTCAAAGATGAGGGTACCGATACCGCCACTATTAGAAAAGCAGGCTTTGAGGGCGAGGAGAAAACGGCTCATTTCACCACCAGATGCAGTTGCCGCGAGGGGTTGAAGGGGTTCGCCAGGATTGGGGCTGAAATGGAAGGCGATCGCATCCGCGCCTGTAGTGGTAGGGTTTTGCGGTACGATATTGACTTGGAACTGAACTTTGTCCATTGCCAGGGGTTTGAGTTGGCTAATTAGTTGGAGTTCGATATCTCTCGCGGCTTGAGCGCGGAGGGTGGTTAATTCTTGACAAGCGAGGATGAGTTCGAGCTTGGCATCATGAGCTTGCTGTTCTAGCTCCTCAAGGGATGCTCCAGCCTCTGTGAGGGCAGTTAATTCGGTTTGGATAGATTGTTGATATTCGATCGCTTCCGTCAGACTAGGGCCATATTTGCGGCAAATTAGCTTGAGATTGCGAATTCGCTCTTCGATTTCGGTGAGTCTGTCGGGATCTGCTTCTAGAGCATCTCCATAATAGTTGATTTCCCGTCCGGCTTCGGTGATTTGGGCGAGGGAGACGCTAACCAGCTCTAGGGTAGATTGGAGGGTACTATCTATTTCTACCATATCCATGAGGGTGGCTTCGGCTTTGCCTAATAGGTCGGCGACGGCGATCGCTTCTCCGGTATCATTTTGGTAGAGCAATTGATAGACTTTATAGCTCTGTTGCTGAAGATCGACTACATGGGTGAGGCGTTGGCGTTCGTCTTCGAGCTGGAATGGTTCGTCGGCGGTGGTAAGGCTCGCTTGATTCAGTTCTTGGGCTTGATATTGGAGTAAATCTAGCCGTTGAAGTCGTTGCTGTTCGTCGTGTTGTCGATCGACCCAAATTCCCTCAGCTTGCTGAAAACTATGATACGCGATCGCTACCAGTTCTCGCTGGTTAATCAGAGTTCCACCCCCATACAAATCGAGCAATTCCCGTTGATAAGTGGTGTTGGTGAGTCTGACGGTTTGCCCTTGAGCGGTAATTTCAATGAGGAGTTCGCGCAATTCTTGAATTAAGTTGCGATTACAAATTGCCCCATTTACCCGCAGTCTCGATCGCAGATTTGCACCCTGGAGACTCAATTCACGACTACAGACGATCGTACTATCGTCACTGAGGTCAAATTCTCGATCGATCGCCCACTGTTGGACTCGATCGTTCGTCCGAAATGTACCTTCTATATTAGCCTTATCTGTCCCAGTACGGACCTGTCGAGAGGTAGCTTTCCCGCCTAAAACTAGATCGATCGCATCTAGTATAATCGATTTTCCTGCCCCAGTTTCTCCAGTTAAGACATTTAATCCCGCTCCAAATTCTAGTTGCAACTCATCAATGAGGGCGAAGTTTTGAATGTGAAGTGAGAGGAGCATGGGGGGAGAGGGGTGGGAGGGTGGGAGGGTAGGAGGGTAGGAGGGTGGATGGGTGGGAGGTTGGGAGGGTGGATGGGTGGAGAGTAAGATGATTTGACTGTATCACCATCAGGGAGAGGTAAATTTGCTCGCATCTAGCAAAATAACCAACACACAATTAACCTGTAGGGGTGCCCCGTCTTGACGTTTTTTTATTCCGGGGGAACCCCGGAATAAAAACGCCGCTTGTGGGTACCCAAGGGTTAAAGAATTAGTACTTCTGTTAACTGATGCAAGATGTGAGTATGAGAGAGACAGATCGATTTTTTTATTACTATCTCGATTTAGTTTACCAGCTTAGTCCCCCACTCCCCCAGTCCCCCAGTCTCCCCCTCCCCCTCTCCCTTACTGGACGATCGGCATAATCGTTGACGATAATGGATTAGAGTAGATGAGATGATGTAGCTGGAATAGTGACAAAAAATGAGTGAGTTCGACGATCGATCCATTAGTCCAATTAGTAGCCAGGAGTTGCCTGACTGGAGCAATTATGGTTATCAGCTAGTGGAGCGATTGGGGACTCATGATGAGGAGCTTAGATGTACTTATCTGGCAAAAGAGGGGGACGGCGAGAAATTAGTAGTTATCAAAGAGTGGCGGGATGCGGTATATGCTGAGTATCTGCCAGCGATTCTCCACGGGAGAGGCTATGCCAACGAACGGCTCAAACAACTCGACTATCCTAATATTCCCCATTATCTCAATTCCTTCACAACACCGACTGGATTTGCGATCGTCAGAGAGTACCAAGAAGGTACCGCACTCGCTCAATTAGTCACTTTACCCCCATCAGATATCCAATTAATCGCCAAGGCTGTCTTGAAGATATTAGGCTATCTTCAGCATTTGCATCCGATCTTCATTCATGGGAATATCAAGCCTGAGAATATTATCGTGGATACTCAATCACAGTTGAAAGTATACCTAGTCGATTTTAGACTTTTTCCGACTGGTAATTCTCACCAAAACGATGGAACGCCGGGATTTATTCCGCCGGAACAGTTATTCAATCGTCCTCTGACTTCCGCTTCCGATCTCTATAGCTTGGGAGTTGCCCTAATTTGTTTGCTAACTGGTACCACCACGGCGATAGCACCACAATTATTAGATCGCGATTATCGTCCTCAATTCAAACATTTACTACCCACTAATGTCCATCCCCAATTAATCGCCTGGTTGGAGAAAATGGTCGAACCCAACTATCAACGGCGATATCTAGATGCGGCTAGTGCCCGCGATCGGGTGAGTACGATATCATTAGAACGTCCCCAGGGAATAATGGTAATTCGTTCTGCGAAAAACAGTAAGTGGGTACCCTGGGGAATTGGGGCGGGAATTGCGATCGCCGTAGCATTATTATTGCGTCAGTTTGTATTTATTCCAGAGCCAGATGAGAAAAGTCCCGCTCAACTTGCCCGCGATCGAGCGATCGGCAAACAAGCTGAATTTGAGGCATCCGATCGGGGTAAACTAATGAAGGGAAAACGCTGTATTGCTTGCCGTCTAGACAATAATAACTTTGCCAAAGCAGAATTGTCCGGCGCGCTACTCGACCAATCTAGTCTCACTGGGACTGATTTTTCTGCTGCCAATCTCACTCTAGCTATCTTTCGCGATGCAGATTTGACTAGAGCAAATTTCAATCGAGCCAATCTCCATAAAGCGGCTTTTTATGGTGCCAAATTACTCGGTGCAGATTTACGGGGCGCAAATCTTAGCGGGTCAAAATTAGTCTACGCCAAACTCAAAGGAGCCTGGTTGCGCGATGCCAATCTCGCAAATGCCGATCTCAAATTTGCCGAACTTCAACAAGTAGATATGACTAACGCCAATCTCACCAGTGCAGATTTGAGCAATGCCGATCTCTCCTATACTAACCTGACTCGTGCCAAATTGGTTGGGGCTAAATTAGATGGCACCATTTTAACAGGTGCGACGATGCCGGATGGTTCGATGCACCAATAGGAATTTTGGATTTTGGATTAAAATTCACCACTCTTTCCTCCCTGATTGACGGACAAATCTTTTATCGCGGGCTGCTACCCAACCTACAGTCTCTTTCATCCTCACCCTTTTTCTCGATCCAGACGGATCTTATTATCGGATAATTTGCTGGGGGAAATTAGGTACTAGTAAGGATTGCGATAATTCACATCGCTCATTATGGAATGTTATTTGACCATGCTCATTACAAATCCATACTTCAACAGCTTGAACTTCAAAATATAATTTCTTTTTGAATTCCATTTCATCCCAACTGTTGCCAATAGATTTGACTTCTATACAAATTTCTGGGGCAATAGAAGCCGATACTCGATCTTGAATTAGATCGAATCGTTCTGCCGAGCACCAGACAACATCAGCTACTTTAACGCCATCTGAAGTGTCGTTGGCGTTGGCGAAGCCTTTGCCTCAGCAAAAGCCTACCGTAGGTAATCGCACATTCTGGCATTACTTCTCCAGTATCTAACAAAGATTGTAATAAACGTTGAATTCTGCCTTGGTAAAAAGAATGTTTGATTTTGACTGGACTCATTACAATTTGACCCCATTTATTTAATTCAATCTTGAAGGGTAAATCTTGTAAATCTTGATGTTCGCAAACTTCTTCCCATCTCATCGTCAATTACCTACAGCGATTATTTCAATCTTAACTTATCTCACATCTTGCATCAAAACAAAGTTACTAGTGTTTTAGGGGATAGGGGATAGGGAATAGAACTGACCACTTTTATTAGTATTTTAGTTCTGGTGCAAGATATGAGTTATCCGAGAGACTCTCCATAGGAGAGGCTCTCGGTTACGAACTCAAGTTTTTGGTAAACGCCACAAAGGTTTTTGCATCATTCTTTTCCTGTATGAAACCACCCTGCCTACATTGCTGGTGAGGAGGGCGGGTTTGAACGAATCTCTGGTAACAGCGTCATCGATCCCATAAACCCGCCCCTACAGACCCCAGTCTCTCCCTCATCCCTTATTCCTCTCCGATAAATAGCTCGATACACTGGCTTACCCTTGCTCAGGGTGGCTGTTTCTCGCTCGGTGGGGATGCCGAATGGGTTGGGTTCTAGCCAGGTGGTTTGAGTGCGGTGGAAGGCGGGATTTTCGGTAAATCTGTCGCACATTTCTTGGGCTACCCATTCTAAGTCGGATTGTAAAATAACTTCGCCGCCAGTGGGTAAATAACGGGCGATATCTGCGACTAATTCGGGTTGAACTACCCGCCGTTTGGCGTGTCTGGTTTTGAAGCAAGGATCGGGGTATTGAATACTAATCCGTTGCAATTTGCCTGGTGGTAGGGATGGAAGTAAGGTGGCTAGAGAGGTATTGATATTGCAAAATAGATAGTGCAAATTTGTCGCACCGACTTCATCTCGGTTGAGATTGGCGGTGGCGACTAATTGTTCGCGAATTTCAATGCCTAGGTAGTTCCATTGTGGGTCTCGCCCAGCTAATTTTAGCAGAAAGGTGCCTCTAGCACAGCCGATATCCAGATGAATCGGCACATCAAGATCGGTATAAATTATCGACCAATCTGGTGGATCGATCGGATCCCAGTATACTTTACTGAGAGGATTAACATGTTGTCGAACTTTGTTCCCGGACATGAAACTGGGATAGGCTATTAATGCCGATCGAATGAAATCTAAAAATTGACGATCTTAGCTTGAATAGTCGATGGAAGTTGATTTGACTCAAAGCTTTCCATCGATCGATTGTCGCTACCCTTGATGAGTTCGATCTATTTGGAGCCACTAATCACAGATAGCGACAAGGGAGTAGATCTACTCATCTTCTGGCTTGTCAAGTTGCTTGAGATGGATGTGTTTCCGGCCGAGGGAGATTTCAAATACGTCTCCTTCTTTGAGTCCCATTTGCTTGGTGTAGGCAGCACCAATGAGTAGATTTTTGTTGGATTGGACGGTGATTTTGTAGCTGGCACTGCGCCCGCCACGACCGCCACCGCCGATCTTGCTGTCTAGCTCGATGCCTTCTGCATCAATGAGGGCATTCATGAATTTCATCATGTTAACGCGCTCGACACCTTTCTTAGTTTCGGTGTAGTAGCCGCATTCTCGCGCCTTATCTTCCTTGCTTGCACTGCCAAGGTCTTTGACTTTTTGCAGCAGTTCTTCGCCTACCAAAGGCTCAATAGTTTTGTTATTACTCATCAACTTGGATTAAAAACTAGAGGATTTAACGCTATCCGGCGTTACGGTTTTGCTAAATTCGACCTGGGACTAGTTCTGATAGGTTTCTGTTAGCACTGGATCCTATAATACACCGATCGAAGACAGTTTATTAACTATCTCTATCCAACATAGCATCTTTTTTAGACCAGACCGAAAAATATGAGAAATGTAAATATTGTTAGGAGTTGGGAGTTGCTGTACCACCGTATGCTGTACCACCGTATGGGAGTTGGGAGAGGACGATCGAGTATTAAGAGGATTAATTATTAATACTTACCATAGCTGGTAAGATCTAAGTCTTGGGGTCGCTCTAAAATAGAACCTTTCTCCTCACGGCTGAGATCGACAGCGCAAAATATAGCTATGAAATTAACTACTCGCGGACACTATAGTGTTAAAGCTATGTTGGATCTCAGTTTACAACCAGGATATGGCCCAGCTTCGGTAAATGCGATCGCCGCACGTCAACATTTACCCCCCGCCTATCTCGAAAAATTGTCGATCGAACTTCGCAAGGCTGGATTAGTTCGATCGATTCGTGGTACACATGGCGGCTATAAACTCGCCAAAAAACCCAGTCAAATTTCGCTGCGGGATATCTTATTGGCTGTGGGTGAATCGATCGAACATCAACCACCTCAAACCGCAGATCCGACTCTCGCCGCCGATTGGGTAACGTTGATGGTATGGCGCAGACTCAACGAAAAGCTCCAAGCAGCGTTGGCGAGTATCTCTCTGGCAGATCTCTACTACGATGCTCGGAGCTGGCAAGCCTCACAAGGGGAGGTGACGAATTATATTATTTAGGGGTGAGGGGACTGGGGGACTGGGGGACTGGGGGACTGGGGGATTGGGGGACTGGGTGCGTTTCACTCCCTCATCCCTCACCCCTCATCCCTCATCCCTGACTACATTTTGCTAATAATCCGCTGAAGAATTTCTACACCAGAGAGAGCTTGCCAGCCGAATAGACCGACGAGAACTAGATTGATGGTAATGTGGCTGTATCTTGCCCAATCTGCGCCTTTTTGCATGTAGGGAGAGAGGGAAGCAGAGACAGCGATTAAACCAGTCATACCCAAACCAGCGAGTAGATGTGGGCCGAAAAATAGTTTACCATTATTGATGTAGGTAGCTGTGATGCCGCCGATCGATCCCAGTACCATGACAGCAAGGACAATCGAACCCATTTGATGATGGCGGATAGCGAATTTGCCCTTAATTAGCTCCTTCTTTTCGTCGCCAGTCGCCGAGCGAGTTTTCCGAATTTGGAAGCCTAGATACCCCGCATATAGGGTAGTGGCGAGGAGAATCCACATTAGTGGTGGATGAATAAAATTGAGATAGGGTTTGATAGTGGTGGGGATGAAGTCCATAGGATCGGAAAAAGTTTGCGGAAAATTCAAGAATATTTATAAAAGTTAGCATAAAATTAGCTGGTGAAGCCGCTGTGAGGGAGAATTGAGCGACGGTAGCTAATCCTCAGCTACATCGATTGCCGACTCGCCAAAATTATGATAAATTCCAAACAACTCAATTTACTGCTAATTCAGTCTGCTGGGCGAGGTAACGATCGTCAAGTTGCCAATGCCATCGCCAAAGGTGCTGATGTTAATAGTATTGACGATCGAGGTACCACTGCGCTGATGTTTGCCGCTGGGTTGGGGATTACCAAAATTGTCGATTTACTACTGGCAAATGGTGCGAATCCACATCTCCATCGGCGCGAGTTTGGCACTACCGCACTAATGTTCGCAGCAAGTGCCAATCGAGTTGCAGTTGTCAAGCAATTAATATCTATCGGCGTAGATCCAAATGCGACGAATGAGGATGGTAGTACGGCGTTGATGGGTGCAACTTTGGCAAATTCACCGGAAATTGTCGATTTATTAATTACCGCTGGTGCGGATATTTTGGCGATCGATCGAGACAAAGATAATGCCCTGAATATCGCCGTCACCAAAAACCACGCCGAAATTGTCACCCAATTACTCGCCGCTGGAGCCAATCCTCACCATCTAGACGATCTAGAAGACAGCCTCCTAATTATTGCTGCCGAGCAGGGATATACCGAATTAATTCAACCTTTATTAGATACTGGCATCGATCCAAACTATCAAAACCCTGATGGTTGGACTGCTTTAATTGCCGCTACTGCGGATGATAATATCGATATTGTCGCGATCCTTTTAAAGGCTGGAGTCGATCCCAATTTGCATTCTGAGGAAGGAGAAACCGCCCTACATTTGGCAGCGATCGAAGGTAATCCTCATCTAATCGAGCTGCTCCTGAGTCATGGAGCCAAGACAGATGCGATTACCAATGCTGGGGATACTCCATTGGTTTTGGGCACCATCCACGGGCATACAGCCGCCGTAGCGGTAATTTTGGCAACTGCACCGGATTTGTCCATTCATCAACAGGGGGTAACTGCTTTTGGGTTGGCGATTGTGAATGGGTTTGTGGAAATTGCGAGATTGTTATTAGCAGGTGGGGTAGGGGCGGATAGTATTAGTGCAGTATTGAAGGATGGACAAACACCAATCTCGATCGCGGCGATGAATGGTGAGGTAGAATTAGTTCGATCGCTAATTGCTACTAATGCAAATCTTAATAGCAAAGATGATACTGGTGCGACGGCTTTGATGTGGGCAACTCATCGCCGACATTATAAAGTTGTGGAGTTATTACTAGAGGCTGGAGTCGATCGATCTTGCCAAAACAATGGTGGTTTGACAGCCCTAAATCTAGCTGAAATTAATGAGGATAGGTTATCGATCGAGCTACTTAGTAAATAGCTATGGAAAAACAGTTTAGAACTTTTGGATCTGTCAGATGCTGTTTGAAAAGTCAGTCGGAGGTTCTAGAGGATTCCCCGAGCAAGCCTATTTGAATTGCTGCTTAGGTTGTTTACCCCTCCCCAGCCCTCCCCTTGCCAAGGGGAGGGAGCAAATCCCCCCCTTGGAAAGGGGGGGTTGGGGGGGTCTTCTAGGGTATTCGTTTAAAAATAACTTTTCAAACACCCTCTAATGTGCGATCGCGATTATTGGGATATATTTGTCGATCTAGATAGTGGTTTTGAACGAGTCGCAATAGACGGAGATTCACGACTATCTCGCAGTATGAAAGTATAGATTCTAATTCAATTGCACAGGTTGACTTAAATAAACAAGTTAAATATCGATCGCCATAATCCAAAAAGCTCCCCAATTTCTCTTTAGAAGTTGGGGAGCTAAAGATCGATTCAATCGGTTTTGAATTTATTCTTCTACCGCTTCTCCTTCTACTTCCTCTTCCCCAGTCGAAGGTGGTACTAGAGCTACAGCCATGATTGCATCATCATCATCTAGTTTTTGGACTCGTACGCCAGTCGCCATCCGCGATTGAGGTGAAATAGCATTAATTGCTTGACGGATGATAATCCCGCGATTGGTGACAATCATCATTTCCTCATCGGCATTAACCACCCGTAGAGCGGCTAACTTGTCGCCTTTTTTGCGGAACTTAATCGCGAGTACGCCCATTCCCGCCCGATTTTGGAGGCGGAATTGGGTTACTGGTACTCGTTTGCCCAAACCACCAGTGGTGACTACCAAAATCCAAGGGCCTTCGCCAGCGGGAACTGTGGTATCTTCGGCGATAGTCTCATCGATATCGTCGGTGACATCTTCCTCATTCGCTTCCACCATTTGAGCGATTACCTGACTCGGTAAAATATCCATGCTGATTAGCTCGTCGCCTTTTTTGAGCGACATGGATTTAACGCCGCGAGTAGCTCGTCCGAGTGGGCGCAGTTGGTCGCGATCGGTGCGAAAATGAATTGTCATCCCATTGCGGGTACCGATAATCGCACTGTCACTTTCCTTCGCGCGACGCACCCACCGCAGACTATCCCCATCTTCCAGGGAAATCGCAATCAAACCGTTAGCACGCACGCTGGCAAATGCGGTCATCGCCGTCTTTTTGATGAATCCCTTCTGCGTGAGCATAATTAGGTATTCATCATCGCTAAATTCGCTCACAGGTACCACTGAGGTGATTTTTTCTTCGCGAGGAATAGGCAAAATTCCCATCAGCGCGGTGCCCCGTGCGGTACGGGAGGAGATCGGAATTTGGTATGCTTTGACGGTATAGACTACACCGCGATCGCTGAATAGCAAGATTGTATCGTGATCGCAGCAGGTAAGGAAATGTTCGATCGCATCTTCCTCTTTCATCCCCGTACCTTTTTTCCCCCTGGTGGCGCGGCTTTGAGTCTCGAAGGTACTAACTGGCATCCGTTTGATATAACCCTGCTCGGTAACGAGAATCAGAGATTTTTCATTCGCGATTAAGTCAGTATCTTCTAAATCACCTTCGCCATGTTCGATGAGGGTACGGCGAGGGGTTGCAAAGGTAGTTTTGATCTCAGCGATTTCGGTTTGGATGATGTCCAAAATCCGTTCCCGACGAGCGAGAATATCTTTGAGATCGGTAATTTTGATCGTTAGTTCGTCATGCTCTAGATGGATTTTATCAGCTTCTAGAGCGGTGAGCCGTCGCAACTGCATCTGGAGAATTGCATCGGCTTGAAACTCGGTGAGTTCAAAGTTTTCGATTAGCCCCTGTTTGGCGGTGGCTGAGTCAGCAGCAGCCCGAATTAGCCGAATTACCGCATCTAGATTGGCGAGGGCGACTAATAAGCCTTGTAGGAGCCTGTCGCGCTCTTCAGCTTTCCGCAATTCGTAGCGAGTACGACGGGTAATTGATTCGATGCGGAAGTCGAGGAAGACGGTGAGGAATTTTTTGAGGCTGAGTAGTTGGGGTTCGCCATTTACCAACGCCAACATGTTGCAACCGAAGTTGGTTTGGATGGGCGTTTGTTTGTAGAGATTGTTCAAAACCACGCGGGGGTAGGCATCCCGCTTGAGTTCGATCACGATTCGCATCCCATCCCTGTCGCTCTCATCCCGAATATCGGAGATACCGTCTAGTTTACGATCGTTCACCATCTCGGCGATACGTTCGATTAGAGCGGCTTTATTCGTCTGGAAGGGCAATTCTGTGATGATGATTGCTTCTCGATCTGGTCTACCCTTATATTCGAGCGTCTCAATATTTGCTACCCCCCGCATGGTAATCGAACCGCGCCCAGTCAGGTAAGCTTCCTTGATCGGTGCAGTTCCCAAAATTTGTGCTCCTGTGGGAAAATCAGGGCCAGGGATATACTGCATCAATTCGAGATCGGTAATCTCAGGATTGTGGATTAAAGCTACCACCCCATCGATTAGCTCGCCCAAATTGTGCGGCGGAATATTTGTCGCCATCCCGACAGCAATTCCCGACGAACCATTGAGCAACAACTGGGGAATCCGTGCGGGTAATACAGTCGGCTCCTGTTGGGAACCATCAAAGTTGTCAGCAAAGTCAACTGTTTCCGCCTCGATGTCCCGCAATACGGCATCCATCGTCAAGGCTTGCAAGCGACACTCAGTATACCGCATCGCTGCTGGCGGATCGTTATCCACCGAACCAAAGTTACCATGTCCGTTAATCAACGGATTCCGCATCGAAAAATCTTGCGCCATCCGCACCAAGGCATCATATACCGCTGTATCGCCGTGGGGATGGTACTTACCCAGAACCTCTCCGACTACCCGCGCACACTTTCTGAATGGTCTGTCGGCTGTCAAGCCCAACTCGTGCATCGCATACAGGATGCGGCGGTGGACTGGTTTTAACCCATCTCTTGCATCGGGAAGTGCCCGCCCGACGATTACGCTCATGGCGTATTCCAGATAAGAACGAGACATCTCATTTCTTAGATCTGTTGGAACGATCCGCTCTTGAGAAGTAGTCATGAAAGGCTCCGTCCAGCTTGGCTATTGTACTTTATGCTTTAGCTATATTTTACCACATTTGGAGGGTAGATGTGAGCCAATCTGGGAGCCGATTGTGGTGGGTTTGAACGGTTCTCGATCGGGATAAATTTGATGACTAGTTTGTCCACCTATAATTAGAAATTGAGTGGGGGACATTGCCCATCAACTAAACTCGAACAGCTTATTCAGCTCATGTGTTTTCTAACCAAGTTATCATTTCACTAAGCTGTTGCCACTCAAAAATTTTGGTAGTGAATTCATCTAGTTGTCGATCGTCTAATCCCTGAAGACGATCTTGTACCGCTGCTGTCAAGGCATCAACCCCAAACTTAGCTCGCACCATCTTATTGACTAATTCAATTTTGCCTTCAATTTTGCCTGCCGATTTATTTTTTTCAACCCATCTTTGATAGGCTGCTTCAACATCTTTTACATAAGTCATAAAACTTAGATCCTCTTCAGTTAATTCTTTGTTGAAACTCTTCTAGATAGATACAGTGCTTGAGCGATACCTCTATGATATCATTTCTCAATTCTAGATTGGGGTCTAGCTTGATGATATCGGCAAAGGCAAGCTTGGCACTCTCTCCCTTGCCTAGCATCTTCAGCAACATGGTGTCTGAACTGTAGACTAGAGATCCGAGATCTACTATCCCCATCGATAAGCAAGGCACCCCTAATCGATATACATGCTCTCCAAATTCTGGCGCGGGAATAGCGTTAGCTCTTTTCAATGAGTTTTGACTACACCTGGCAGCAAAAATCCAGGTAAAAGGACGATCTAGATGTAAAGGATTGGGATTCATAACTGAATCTTTGGTTACTCTCGTCTTTCTCGAACTATCTGCTTTATTTTTGTTCAGTTCCCAATAGATGCCACTCCGTAAAATACATGAATCCAGATCTTCTAGTTCTAAATATCCACTATAGTGTTCAACAATAATCGTTGGATGAATTGCGACTAATCGACCCAGTAGTCCTAATGAAGGATCGATGGGTACTCGCTCATCCCGCTTAATCGCAGTGCATAAAACATCAATGGCTAGTTCTTCGGATAATTGAACGGATACACTTGTCTGAGAGTCGAACAAGTTTTTTAGGACGATCGGCACAAATTGCTTGACAAATTTGTCATGTGGTTCATTAGATTTACGTTGGGAATCTGGCTGCATTAACTTTGAGTTTTTGGGTATAGAGCGAGATTTATCAGTCTTGAGTAGCTCTGACGATCGCATCTATTAATTTAGATATTATATCCTTTCGATCTGGCGATCGATGAATGGAAATATTTTCAATCTTATAATCTAATTAGCTTGACAGTTGATATATTTGAATATATTCTAGGGGTAGATTTAAAGGTTCCGTCAGTATTGAGACTTATTTATCAAAAGCGTATGATATTTTCATTGTCGCAGCAGATCAAAGACAAGGTAGACAAGATGTCAAGTATCTTCAGACTTTCAGATAACTTAGTACCTCTATTCATCGGCGTACTTGCAATTATATTATCAATCGAAGCTGCCGTACCAGGTCGATTAGAAGAACATAGCCAACTACCTTGGTTTTTTATAGATATTTTTTTGGTATTGCCGATAAATGCCATTTGCATGAGTTTAAATATACCTTTAATACCTCCAACAATATTACTTAATTTATTCTTAATTTTTCCTTTTGTATTGTTTGCGGGTTATGATATTTATCAGATAGTATTTGGCGATCGCTCAAAGTCACATCCTCTTCAACTGTCTGGAGTATTTAGCTTCTTAATTACAGCGATCGCCATTTTATCAATATATTTTGGCATTCCAGCTAAATTATGCTTTTATGCTCATCAAGATCGGTTTCAGCAAGTTTTAGCTGAAGTTGAATATAAAAAAATCAAGAAAGTTGGGTTACTTGAAATTCAGGATATTTTCGTCGTGAATAGCGATTCTCTGGGGGAGAGGCTCCCCCAACGAGATAATAACAGTGACAAAGATATTTACTTTGTCACTGTTGATGGTGGTGGTTGGAGCAATCGATTTAGTTGTGGTTTTGTTTACTTACCTTCCAACCTGAAAACTATTTCCAACCAGGAAAATAGTTTTTCGGATTTCCGCTATAGTTTCAACCATATTTATGGAAAGTGGTATATTTTTAGTGAGACAAGAAATAGGCCCGACAATTAGATTACCGTTAAATCTAGGCGGGGATTGAATGATTCGAGATCGCGTAATTGTTGATAGAGTGCGCGCTCGGCTAGTGGGGGATTTTTGGGGATAACGATTTGGATTTCGAGTAATTGATCGCCGCGTTTGGTATCTTCGGCGGGAAATCCTTTTCCAGCTAGGCGCAATTTTTGTCCGGTAACAACACCTTCTGGGAGACTAATTTTGACCAATCCATCGAGGGTAGGAACTTCAACAAAGCCACCCAAAACTGCTTCGGCGGGGGTAACTGGAAGTTGACAATAAATATCGACCCCTTTGAGTTTAAAGAACTGGTGAGATGCGACATTAATTTTGAGATAAAGGTCGCCGCCAGCGATTCCTTGTCCGCGCAAGCGAATTTTTTGCCCTGATATTACGCCTGGAGGCATATCTACTTCGAGGGATCTACCATCTTCTTGAATGGTAATTCTTTCGCGTCCGCCTAGATAGGCTTTGACTAGTGGGAGGGTGAGTTCGGCTTCGAGGTTTTTGGCTCTGGGGGCGGGTGGGGCTTCGGTGTAGGTACGTCCGTAGTTGGTTTCGGTTTCGGTGGCTGTGCGTTGTTGGCGAGGACGTTCGTTGTTGTATCTTTCTGGGCGAGAATTGCGAGATCGATCGAGGTTATTATTATTGCTAGTTGATTCTTTTTTGCGTCCTAGTAGTCGATCGATAAAGGTATTAAAATCATCGCCTGTTTCTTCGTCATCCGATCGATCGGGATTGGGATTTTGGGCTTTGGATTTGCTCTTTTTGCGCCAGAATCCAGTGAATTTATCATACTGCGATCGTCTCGACAGATCGGAAAGTACTTCGTAGGCTTCGCTGACATCCTTGAATTTCTCCTCAGCAACTTTATCCCCAGGATTGAGATCTGGGTGATATTTTCGCGCCAATTTGCGAAAAGACTGTTTGATCTCTTCTGGGGTAGCATCCCGTTTGACACCCAATAGCTCGTAGTAGTTGCGAATATCGTCCATCGGGGGTCAGGGGTCAGGGGTGGGAGGGTAGGAGGGTG
>JANOPX010000128.1:0-8798 GCA_031422115.1 Chamaesiphon sp. VAR_4_metabat_408
CCTCCGACAGCTTCGCCGAAGAACAATTGCAGCAAGAGTTACGGGAGATGTTTCTCGTGGATACCGAACAACAGCTTCAGACTTACTTTGAGATTATTCAGCAGTTAAACCCTAGATCTTGGGTGGCGGATATTCAGTCGATTTATCGCGCTATTCACACCATCAAAGGTGGTGCGGTGACGGTTGAAGCTAATAGTATGTTGTATGCAGCAATTATCCTCGAACAGCTACTCTCGGATTTGCGCTATTTGGAAATACCACCACCCCTGAGCGATGGAGATTTGAGCCAGGTGTTGACAGAAGCTGGAGAGCTGCTGGCGAGTTGTCTGGAAACAACAGAGTCGGGAGATAGAGGGATAGAAAGATCTCAACTGACACTTCAGCGACTCGAAACTCTACATATTCGAGTGAAGGCGCGATACATACCAGATTTGAATGAAATGAAGCAAGTTCACCAGGAATTTGCCGAACAAGGTTTCGATTTGGTAGTACTAGAGCTGGAGATGGCGGTAAATCAGTTACCTCAACATGGGAGCGTCGCAAAGGCTTGTGTCGAAATTGGGGTATCGATGTTGGCGCAATTACGCGAAATCGGTGCAGATTTGGAATTTGCGCCCGGTTGGACGACACTGTTAGACGATTATCAAGTGATAATCGATCGAGCCGAGTCTCAGGAATGGCGCGCTAGTCTACCCAAATTTCTCGCTACACTCAAGCGATGTGCCAAGAATGGTGGGGAGTTTTTGGAGGAGAGGGGGACGGGGGGACTGGGGGACTGGGGGACTGGGGGACTAGCATCTCCTTTTGATGAGTCACTGGCGACTAGTGCGGCTGAATTTGCTGCACCGCTTGAGGATTTGACAGATCTGGCGGATTGGGATGTTTCCCTAGAGTTGGAGCTGGAAATCGATGTGCAGGGTGAAGTCGATACGCTAGAGCAGGATATATTCGATTCTCCACCGGAGCGGCTTCGCCAAGGAATTGATGAGTCACTGGCGACTAGTGCGGCTGAATTTGCTGCACCGCTTGAGGATTTGACAGATCTGGCGGATTGGGATGTTTCCCTAGAGTTGGGGCTGGAAATCGATGTGCTGGCTGAAGCCGATCCTCTAGAGCAGGATATATTCGATTCTCCACCGGAGCGGCTCCGCCAAGGAATTGACGATCGTGCGGCTGAATTTGCTGCACCACTTGAGGATTTGACAGATCTGGCGGATTGGGATAGTTCCCTAGAGTTGGGGCTGGAAATCGATGCGCTCGACTTGAATGCAGTAAATGACAATAGTTGGAATTTTGGTGATGACTTCGATGCTGAGTCGATGTTAGCTCCTGACGATAATTTATTGGATGATTTGTTGGCTGGTGATGAGTGGGATCTCGATGATGAACCCGCACAAATCTCTGTGACTCAGGAGCAGTTACTAGATGAGTTATTAGCTAGTAAGGATTCAAATGGCGGTTTGGATTCAGCTTTGCAGGATATTTTGAGTGAATCGGCGATTAGTCCCGAAGTCACAGTTGAGGATAGTACTGAATCTAGAGCAATTGGTGACTTTTTGGATGATTTCCTGTGCGATTTCGATCTAGAAACCTATAGCAGACAAGATATATCGGTACATATCCCAGATCTCGAACCTGAAATTACCGGAATACATCTAGTTCCATCCCCAGCATTATCAATCCCACCTGTCGCAGAGATTCAGACGAAAGAAACTACTCAAAACAATACTGAAACTCAACGAAATATTCAAATTCCCGTACCATTAGCGCGGTTGGATCGATCGGCACAACAAGTAGTCGATACATTACTAACAACAAGAGGCATCAATAGTCAATCCCAAATTCTCCAAACCCAACTAACCCAGCTCACTGGATTGACGGCTGAAAGTGCTCTATTTGCGACCAAACTCCGCCAGCTTCAAGATGATTACTCCTTGTTGCGCGATCTCAGTGACGAACAAGATGGGGGTAATAATCTCACCTTAGAGCGATACCGTCAGGGCTATACGACGATCGAGCGATTGCTAGAAAATATTCTCCGCATGTCCGAATTAGGACAAGAAATTGAGATTTCTACTCGCCAAACTTTCGATAAATTAGCCGATTTGGATCGTCAAATTCTTCGCATCAAGGATGGAATTGAAGTCAGTCGTCTAGTTCCATTCCGCAACCTCACCATGAGGGCGAGAGCTATTCTCCGAGATCTTACCAATCGGTATGACAAACCTGTAGATTTGGTCGTAAATAACGAACAAATCGAACTAGATGCGGGGATAGTACAGCAGTTGGAGCCAGCTTTGTTGCATCTACTTCGGAATGCTTACGATCATGGGGTAGAGCTGACGGAAGAGCGATTGGCGATGGGGAAACCAGCAACTGCTAAAGTGACGATCTCGCTCCAACGACGAGGAAATATTTATCGCCTGACGCTCCAAGATGATGGGCGTGGAATCGATCGATCGAAAATCTCTAGTCAAGCTCAGGCGAGAGGTTTTGCCCATACCAGTACTAGTACCAATGTCGATCTACTCACAGTGCTCTGTCAACCTGGATTTAGCTCTCGCGATGTGGTGAGTGAAGTATCTGGGCGGGGTGTCGGGATGGATGTAGTCGCCCACCAGATCGCCGCGATCGGTGGTAAGTTGAGTCTGGATACAGAGATGGGGAGAGGGAGTACGTTTTCGATCGAAGTCCCAGCTCCCCAACTTTTGGTGTCTTGTGTACTACTCCGAGTTGGCGATCGAACTGTTGCTTTACCCAGTGCTGATATCTTGGAGACAGTTCTCCTCAGTACTGTTGAGAGCCAATTGACGATCGATCGATCCCATTGGCAAATTACTACCCCCGCTGGTGTCTCACCTGGATTTAGTCTCGCTAGTTATTGGCAGCAGTTTTCTAGCTCTCTACCAGAATATGCGATCGGCTTGCGCTGTCGTCTGGAAGACAATTCGACGGTTTGGTTGATTGCTGATGACTTGCTCTATCAATCTGACTTATCGATTAACCCACTACCGAGTCCACTCATGCCACCTGTTGGACTCTTGGGTGTCAGTTTACAACCAGATGGTCGTCTCATCTCAGTCTTGGATCCGATCGCCCTCACGGATGTCTTACAGTCTCAATCTAGACTTGATACCCCAACGCCCAAATTGGTGAGCGAGACTACTACAACGACGATTTTGGTTGTCGATGATGCCGCTCTCATGCGACGGAGATTATCAGCGAGTCTCACCACTGCGGGTTATGTCATCCACACCTGCGGAGATGGCCTAGAAGCTCTGAAATGGCTCCAAACCAATCCACTACCAGCGATGATGATTACTGACGTGGAGATGCCCAATATGGACGGCTTGACGCTGATCGATCGGTGTCGTCAAACTGGGATCGAAATTCCGATTTTGGTCATATCTTCTCGCCTGTCAGAAAGTTGGAGTAGTGAAGCCCAACGGGTAGGCGCAAATAACTACCTAAATAAAGGCTTTACTACCGACAAGCTGCTGACGACAGTTCGCGATCTTTTGAATCCAGCACTGATTCCAGCAATTTAGTACCATTTTGGATTTTGGATCCTACTCCTTTCTCGCTAAAAGATTAACTATTTCTTGCTGCGTTGAGGGTGTGTATTTAACACAGAGGTACACAAAGGACTCACAGAGGTGTGCCAAAGGCAGGCTTCGCCAACACAGAGGAAGATTCTTAGTCTTTCTCCGGGATGGGAGTATCCCTGTTAATGCAAGCATCTACCCATCCCACAAACCAACAAAGCGGTCGGATTCCGCAACCCCACCGTCTCAAACAACCTATGCTTTGAGGGGGGGTTCGGGGGGGGGACACTCCCCCCACCGACGGGGGGTCTGGGGGTCGGAACCCCCAGATCCGGGTTCTGTTAGCACAAGAAATGCCAACGGATCTGAAGTATAAATCCTAACTAGCCAATTCCAGAATCAATTTCGATCGCTTGACACCATTGGGAATCTCCACCGGATAATCGCCCGTGAAACAAGCCGAACAAAAATTATTTGGGTTCTGCTTTGTTGCTGACAACATCCCTTCCCAAGACAGATAAGCCAGACTATCTACACCGATTTGGGCGGCAATTTCCGCCACAGATTTGGTAGCTGCAATCAATTGATCCTGTGTATCGGTATCGATGCCATAAAAGCAAGGATGGGTAACTGGAGGCGAAGAAATTCGCATATGAATCTCTGTAGCTCCAGCATCGCGCAAAGCTTTGACCAACTTACGACTAGTAGTACCACGGACGATCGAATCATCAATGACGATCACTCGTTTGCCTTCGAGGACATCTTTGAGGGGGTTTAATTTCATCCGAATTCCCGCTTCCCGCATTTCTTGGGTAGGCTGAATGAATGTCCGCCCGACATAGCGATTTTTGATCAAACCCTCAGCATAGGGAATCCCTGATGCCTGCGAAAAACCGATCGCCGCAGGGATGCCCGAATCTGGTACGCCAATGACGATATCGGCATCATGGAAGGATTCTTGCGCCAATTGTTTGCCCAACCGCATCCGATAGCTATACAAAGTTTCATTATGTACCCAGCTATCAGGGCGAGCAAAATAAATCATCTCAAATACACAGAGCTTCGGCGGTGCTTTTGGTGCCCACTCGATCGATTCGATCCCATCTGCGGTAATCCATAGCAGCTCCCCAGGATTGACATCCCGCACATAGTCTGCACCAATAATATCTAATGCACAACTCTCCGAAGCTACCACATAATGACTGATATGGTCTGGCATCGCACCCAATACCAAGGGGCGAATCCCATTCGGATCGCGGATTGCCATAATCCCGTCGGGTGTCGCGATCGTCAAACTAAATGCCCCCCGACACATTTTACATGCCGCAATAGCTGCCTCTACCCAACTTTTCCCCCCATCAACTTCTAGCCCCATCGCGATCGCAATCATCTCAGAGTCAGTCGTCGTACTCAACTCACACCCCAGAGCTGTCAAATATTGCCGCAGTTCGGGTGTATTGACAAGATTGCCATTATGTGCAAGAGCTAGATGTCCCAAGCGAGTGGGGACGATCGCGGGTTGAGCATTGGAGCGACGACTCGAACCAGTAGTAGAATAACGAGTATGACCGATGGCCATCTGTCCTGGCAATTTTGCCAATGTTTCGGGGCTGAAGACATGAGATACTAACCCCATATCGCGATGTTCGTAGAGTTGGGTTCCATCGAATGTCGCAATCCCAGCCGATTCTTGCCCGCGATGCTGAAGGGCATACAAACCAAAATAGGTGAGCTTGGCTACTTCTTGCCCAGGGGCGTAAATCCCAAATACGCCACAGGCTTCTTCGGGTTTGTCAACGGCGTTGTCGTTGAGGCGATGAGGATCCAGGGGTAAGTCACAATCGGGAATCATGAATGCTACGGTGGGGAAGGGTGGGTAAAGATGTAGGCTTCGGGGGGTTGGAAAATTAGGGTGCGGGGGTTTGAATAATTAATGTCAATAAAACAGTAATCATGCAGATTTTGCCATCGATCGGATCGTCATAGCATAGCGCAGATCTGGAACCAGAATATACGTGCTAAATTTTGATAAGAGGAGATAAGTAAAATGACTGCCAATCCAAATGAGTCCAGACTTTACTGGTCTAGGGGATTGAGTTTTGATATGGTTAAGCTGTGCTTAACAGCCCATTAACCATAGCATGAAAAGATCGAAATCGGTAGCTAATAATAGCCGATCGAAAAGAGGCTAAAGATCGAGCCGTAATCGGCTAAGTAATTTTTAATAATTAATCCATTTTCTGTGACATGGCTCTAGGAGTGGTAATCTCTCATGCTACTGTCATCTATAAATATATAACCGATAATTGTAATGTCAAAGTCACCGTCACCCCATTGGTTAGAGTTGAGTGAATATGTTGCCATCGGTGCTGCTATTCTGGGTAGCATCATTGCGATCGTCTCCTCTACCTGGCAGTATGCAGCTATTCCCATCCTGATTAGCATCATCTTGGGTGCGATCGATAGATATCGACTCAAACAAAACTCCCGCACTCGCAGCCAAGCTCTAGAGCGGAAACTCGATCGAGAACTCCAGCAACAGGGGGAAGTTCTTCAGAGTGAAATTTCCCAAGCGCGCAGTTTTTCCACCGCCTTGGTAAAGCAAACAATCTCCGCTCAAAGAAATGAAGCAATCGTGCTCGCACCTACCGTCGATCCTCAAGATCTCCGCGTACTAGAACAAAAATTCGATATCTACAAACGATTGATGCAGTCGATGCAAGATCATGTCGCTGGAGTCGAAACCAGTCTCAAGGATGTTGTCGATTTGCTCGATGGTACCGCCTTGACTGAGCGAGTAGAACACTTAGAAACCCATTTTACCCGACTGACTCAACATTTGGGCGTAGATCCCAAGCAATTGACTAGTGTGGCTGATGAAAAGATTATTTTTGACGAGCCATTGCCTGAGCTGGATATTATGCCGCTACTGGCGATGATTTCTGAGGATCTAATTTCTAGCGACTTGGCTTCTGGAGAGCTAAATTCTGGCGACTTGAGCGGCGATTTGTGGTCGAAACCGACATGGACGCTCCAGCAGACAATTGAGGGGCATACTGATTGGGTGAGGTGTTTGAGTTTTACCCCAGATGGTGGCAAGCTAGTTAGTGGTAGTTTTGATAAGACCATTGTCTTGTGGGACTTGGCGACGGGAGAGTCGATATATACTCTTGCCGATCGACCAAAAGGGATTTTTGCCCTAGCGGTGAGTCCAGATGGTAAGCTATTGGCGAGTGGGAGTTGGGATGAGACGATCGAATTGTGGGATCTCGCAGCGGGTAAATTACTACAGAATTTGACTCACCATGAAGCGTCGGTGAGATCTTTGGCGATTAGTGCTGACAGTAAGACTTTGGTGAGTGGGAGTTTCGATCAAACTATTAAATTTTGGCACCTTCCCGATGGTGCGGTGACGAAAACTATCGCCGATAAAGAGCCGATTGCGGCGGTTGCTTTGAGTGCTAATGGTGAATTTTTTGCTAGCACTGGGGATGATGGGATGATTAAGATTCGATCGATCTCATCTGGCGAATCGATCGCTGAATTAGTCGGCAATCAACATTGTATCGGTTCTCTGGCGATCGGCCCCAATTCCCAGACGATCGCCGCAGGCACAGTTAATGGTTATGCTGTCCTCTGGCAGTTGGAATCCGGCACAAATGCCCCAAATGGTCTGAAGCAGCAGATTATGCCCTCACAGGCGATTAAAGCCCATGCCGGACAGATTAATGCCTGTGTGTTCAGCCCTGATGGAGAGTATCTGATCACTGGGAGTGTAGATGGCAAGGCGAAAGTGTGGTACAAGGCTGACGATTCCAAGTTCCGCGACAAGGCTAGAAGCATTCTCAAGGGAGATCCTGGGCGTTCGGTGATGTCTGTGGCGATCGATCCTGCTGGGCAATTAATTGCCGTTGGTGGTGCCAATGGGACGATTCAGCTCTGGAAGAAGGTTTAGTTCGAGCCTCCGTAGTGGGGGTTTTTCAAACACCAGCAGATGTCTAATCTGGGAGATGGAGATCGGACATACTGCATTCTTTGGTGATTGAGTTTAGTTACTTAAATTTTTGGAACGGCAGGTGTTGTCGTTGGTAATCTCCGTCTAATTTGAGACTTGACTCCAGTTGTGGTAGGAGGTTTTTTAATGGTTGAGGTACTGACTTCTGGATTAGTTTTTTTTGGCTTTTCTTTGGGCTTTGCTTCTTCAACTGTCACTATTTTTCTGGGTTTTTTCGCGGGTGTTTCTTCGGCAACGGCGACTCCAGGTAATGGTTGGAGTACCTGAATTTTTTCTTGATAGACAACTTTAGTGTTTTTACTGATAATTAGTCTATTATTGGCGATCGTATAATTAGTCACCCCATTATCGGCGGAAAACTGCGTGCGATCGTAATAACGAAGTCTGAGTGTGATGCCTTGAGAACCATCTTTGGCAAGTCCAACATAGTGAGTTGGATTTTTGCCCCCACAAATATACATCAGATAACTTTTAGATACTGCTCGATACAGAATTTTGGTATTGTCTGGGCAAACTAAACTCAGCTCATTGCTGGGTTCGATCCGGCTTGTAGTTTTGGGAGGGCTTGTCGCAATAGTCTTAGGAGTAGTCGTAGTCGTAGTCGTAGTAGTGGTAGCGGTTTTGGTGGGTTTGGGTGCGTTGGGATCGACAATAGTAATGTTCCTAAATTTGGCGATGCCAGTGAGTCCACCACCGAGGGGGATTTGGAGTAGAGCGAATTTGGTAGTATTGGCCGGAACTTTTCCAAATACAAAACTTGCTTTGACTGGAACACTTTCGACCAGTTCAGTCCCGATCGAGTTATTCTCACTGACTAGATTAGCTAATTTTAGACTACTAGGGCGGTATTCATTGCCCTCCATATCAACTAGCCTAATATTATTCCCATTGAGAAAGATTGCTCGTTCGCCATTTTTGCTGGTTAAGGTAGCTTGACAGATCGTATCTTGCAGTTTTCGGCTACAGTCTTGAATGACAACTTTGATTTTGTCATCTTCATACTTGGTAGGCGTATTCGTGACTGCTACCTTTTGCATTTCGGCGAGTACTTGATGTGGAGATAGACAGATACTCACAGCACTGAGCCAGCCAAATATGGCGATCGATCTTCTGGTCATACTAAAAATTCAGATACACACTGATTCAACACCTATTCAGCCATGATTGTATCACAATCGCCAAATTGGACACCAATAATGCGGAAGGGGACTGGGGGAGTGGGGGACTGGGGGACTGGG
>JANOPX010000129.1:0-4143 GCA_031422115.1 Chamaesiphon sp. VAR_4_metabat_408
AGGGTAGGAGGGTAGGAGGGTAGGAGGGTAGGAGGGTAGGAGGGTAGGAGGGTAGGAGGGTGAATTTATTATTTCCTCAATCCAAAATCCAAAATCCCCACACAGGTAACATATAGATTTTCTTTATATTTGAATCGATCGACCGATCGATTCTAAATAAGATCGATCGATTTGGTAGATATTATGCTGCGGGTTGACAGATGTACTCGTCTAATTCGATTTCTTGTTGTTCGGTATCGGCGATCGCTTGGATGATTACCGATCGAGCATCGCCAGCTCGATCGTAAGCTTGGAGCCATTTTTGGGCGGTGTTGCCTTCGCGCAGGAGTTTTTTGACGGGGGAGAGGAAGCAACTAAAGCCGTGTTGTTTGGCAAATGGGGCGACTTCGGCGTAGAGTTCTTGAATCCAATCGCGGGCGATAATAGATCGACCATCTTGCCAATGTTGTAATGTGGCATCCAGACTAGATGTAGCTGCTAAGATTTCATTGCGATCGGTAATTTCGACTAGTTCGTCGGCCGAAAATTTACTTTGAACGAGGGGGTCGAGTTGAGGATCTTCGATTAGTTGCCATAGTCTCGCCTCAATTAGGGCTGTAACGGCGAGGAGGGCGATCGGATCGATAATCAAGTCACAGATTCTCAATTCGAGTCGATTGAGGTTGTAGGGGCGGCGATCGCCGTTAGGCCGCACCGACGACCAGAGATGGCGAACATTTTGCATGGTGCCTAATGCTAACTGTTCTTCCGTCCATTTAATGTAGTGAGCGTGACTGTCAAATAACGGCACATGTGCTGGGGTCTTGGGAAACAGTCCCCAACGGGTAGAATGATAGCCAGTTGTTGTGCCATCTAGAAATGGCGAAGCGGCACTCATGGCGAGGTATAGAGGTGCTTCGAGTCTGACTAGCCGACAAGCACGCATCAGCAATTCTGGATCGCTGATGCCGATGTTAATATGGACGCTGGCAGTAACAACACTGGTACCGTAAGTTTGTTCGATATATGTATGGTACGGATTTTCAGGATCCGAGCGATAAAATTTGTCACCACCAGATAAGGAGAGAGTGCTACCCGGAATTAGGGTATAGTCGCCAATTTGCTGGAGATAGGCGCGTAACTTGCGGCGGGGGAGGACTAAAGCGCAGAGTAATCGATCGTACGAGGTGAATGGTGCGGTAGTATATTCGACATTGCGACTATCTGGTTCGATAATAAATCCATCTAAGTCTGCCACAATGCGATCGGACAACCCGACGATTTCGCCTTGGGGAGTACCAGTATAGACCTCGATTTCAAATCCTTTGGTTAGTAGCATAGGTATATAGAGGGGGAGAGGGTAACTGTGGGAACTTTACAGCCGATCGCAGAGTGCGATTGAGTATTGAGATGTACAGATTAATTGGAACGTATAGATTATAATAACGGGTTTGTTTGGAGCATCGGCGATCGCACCTGAGTTCGATCGCAAAATAATACTTATCGAGGGTTGGCGATCGTTACAACATTGTGGATTGTGCTTCTACCTCGATTAGCCACCGCCACCACCTTGTCTGTTTTAGCAGCAGCCTAATAGATGTGCATGGACTATATCCATTACCCACAGATATTTACACGATCGACAGAATGCAGTTTCCACCTGTAGGGGCAATTCATGAATTGCCCCTACAGGTGGAAACCAGATCGCTCGAATGTTTGCCAGAGCTGAGATGACTTATTTTTCTAGTTGCCAAAGTTGAATTTCATAGCAGAGATGACGATCGTAGATTTCTCTGGAGTATAAGATTTCGTCGATCGGTTTTTCGAGCCACTTTTTCCAAGCTTTTTGCCCTAGAGCAAATATCGGTGGTACGGCAATTTCGACTAGAGCGGAGACATAACTAGCCGTACTCAATCCATAGGTGCGAAGTACGACGCTACCTAGATCTAGGGTTGGAGCGATACCTGCGGAGATGTCGATATTTTGAATAGATTTGAATCCAGCTTTTATCATTGCTGCTTCCATTTCGGTTTTGACGTGACAATTGGAAAAAATCCCTTCAGTATAATTTGGATCCTTCCGCAACATATCTGACATCAGTAAATAACCACCAGATGCGAGGACTTTTACGCTCCCAGAGACGATATCGTCAACAGACATATACTGACTACTTTCGCTAAATAAAACGAGATCGTAAGTCTTGGTGCTCTGATACTCTTGAAATCTGGAGAGGTGAAAAGGTGCCCGATTGCCTGTTTTTTTGAGAAACTTTTCTCGTTGGATCTGATCTGGTGCTACTCCTTCGACTTGATAACCTCGATCTAGCATGGAGACAGCATTTCCGCCAATCCCACAACCAACATCTAAAATCGTGCTGACACCTGCGGGGATAGTATCTAATAATTTAGTTGCATAAGCTTCTTGCGCCACACGCATCCGAGGTAAAGTCAGATCGTCTTCGGAAGCTGGTAAAGGATCCCAATATCCGTAGTGGAGATAGTCGTTTTGGGTGAGTCCAGTATAGTAGTCAAGCGCGGCATTGTGGTAGCGCGTTGCCTTGGGCACCTTGAGCGAGTTGGTTGTCATATAGGGGTTAGGGGATAGGGAAAAGATGGGGAATAGGGGATGTGATGGTTGGGGAAAGTCTAGACGTTGCGAACACTAATTATAGTATCCTGATACCGATCGCTAAATATTATGGGTAACTACTATGGATTGGCACGAAATTCCGGGCGGAGTCACAGCACCAAGAGGCTTTAGAGCTGCTGGTATCACCGCTGGATTGAAACCTTCTGGCTCGCCAGATCTAGCCTTGATTTTATCAGATGTGGATGCGATCGCCGCTGGAGTCTTTACTACCAGTCAAGTTCGCGCTGCATGTGTGGAATATTGCCGCCAACGACTAGATGCAAAACCAACAGCTCGTGCCATCCTGTGCAATTCCGGGCAAGCTAACGCCGCAACTGGCGAAGCAGGTTGGGAAGATGCCCTTACCAGTGCCAATGCTCTCGCCCAACAGCTCAATATTCCCCCAGAAGCCATCCTACTCGCATCTACTGGCGTAATCGGTCAACGAATTAAAATGGATGCCTTAGTCGCCGGAATTCCCGCGCTGGTTGCCGCAGCCAGTCATGAGGGAGGGGATACTGCCGCCAAAGCGATTATGACCACAGATTTGGTCAGTAAATCGATCGCGCTTGAGACTACAATAGGCGATCGACCAGTTCGCATTGGCGGTATGGCAAAAGGTTCGGGGATGATTCACCCCAATATGGCTACCCTCCTTGCTTTCGTCACCTGTGATGCCGCCGTATCTACTACCCTCTGGCAACAAATGCTCGCCCGTGCGGCGGACAAAAGTTTCAATCAAATCACCGTCGATGGCGATACCAGCACCAATGACACTCTCATCGCCTTAGCTAATGGCGAATCTCGTACTCCGGCGATCGTCCACCCAGGCCCAGAAGCTGATAAACTCGAAGCCATGCTCACGGCTGTCTGTCAGTATCTCGCAAAATCGATCGCTCGCGATGGTGAAGGTGCTACCTGTCTAATTGAAGTACGAGTGTCGGGCACCAATACCGATCGAGAAGCTCGTCAAATTGCCCGCGAAATCGCCGGATCTTCCCTGCTCAAAGCCGCAATCTATGGCGGAGATCCCAATTGGGGACGCATCGCCATGGCTGCGGGAAAAGCAGGAGTACCATTCGACCAAAATAACCTCGTCGTCAGCCTCGGAAACATTCCCCTCATGGCATTCGGGCAACCGCTCGAATTCGATCGTACCACCGCCAGTGACTATCTCAAAGCCGCCAAACAAGGCGAATACCTCAAGACAGATACAGTGCTGATTTCTGTCAATGTTGGCAATGGTGGCGGCGGCGGAATTGCCTGGGGTTGCGATCTTAGTTATGACTATGTAAAAATTAATGCTGAGTACACAACTTAAATTGGTGGATACTTCGGCTCCGCTCAGTACAAGTGGTGAATGGTGAATGGTGAATGGCTTGCACTGAGCGTAGCCGAAGTGTGAATGGTGAATGGTGAATAACTGCCGAGCCACTATGAACCTATCAATCTATCCACTATCCACCATTCATCAATTTAAAATGTTGCTTTAAAACATCCAATGGAGAACAATCCCAGTAGTCAATATGACTGAT
>JANOPX010000130.1:0-7794 GCA_031422115.1 Chamaesiphon sp. VAR_4_metabat_408
CACACCAGGGATATCTTTAATTTGATAGAGACGACGGCGGGGTAAAGTATTCGCTAAACTCAAGTCCCGATACTGAGTACTGCCAATGATGATGTCTGCATCCATCCCGCGATTGAGCGCGGTATTGCTATCAAATAATGCGGCTTGAATGCCGAGTTGAGCAAACATCAACAGATCCGCAAAGGCAATGCCAGCTATTGCTACCATCAGCCGCGATTTACTTTTCTTGAGTTGCAGCCAACCTAACGGCGTTCGATCGACTAGTGCCTGCCAAATACTATTCTGTGCAGGGCGCATAGTGGGCGCATCTTGTGGCGATTTAGGTAAGATCGATGTCATCGTTCCCTCCTGTGACCTGTAAATTTGTCAGTCCAGCAACCTTTCGAGCAGAACTAGCCTGGGCAATCTGCACTTTTTTGTTAGTTCTTAAAGGTTTGGCGGGTTGGGTGGCCGGAATGTGCACCCGCCACAAATAAGCCCCTCCACCCAAAAGCAGCACTGCACCCAGAACTAAGTGCTTAAACGGGAGCCGCTTGCTAATAATTTTGACTTTCTGACTCTGCATCATGTTGAACTTTCTGATTTGAGGAAGGGGATCGACATCAATTAAACGTACGTTTTAATATGAGCGCATAAGTAATAGACTATTAAACGGCTTTTGCCCTCTGAAAGCTCGGCGAAATATCGCATTTTACGCGATCGAGCTAAGTTTTAGCTCGATCGCATTAATTCAAACGTTCGTTTGATACAATTAAAGCAGATATTTTAGTGAATGGCAAGGTGCGAATCTAAAATCGCCCTAAACGTCAGTCCGAGATCGGGATTGTCTGGAGACTGTAAGCGCGGGATTCGCAGGCTTGGGAATTAGCAAATTCTCAATTACAATTGACAGAACTCGAACCAATGCAGGAAATCGTGGGTACTACAACAATTGACACCAAAGAACAAATCATTAGTGTTGCCAAACGGCTCTTTGCCGAGCGCGGCTTTGCTGGCACTACATTACGAAATGTGATAAGTGAGGCAGATGTCAACTTGGCTGCGGTTCACTACCACTTCGGGTCAAAAGAAGAGCTATTTCGAGCAGTGGTTGAGCGGTTTGCGCGGCCGATCGTCGAGCAAGAATTGGCACTGCTCAAGCAACTTCAGGCGGGGGGTCGAGTGCCGACGGTAGAAGCGATCTTGACTGCATTGCTCAAACCCTGTCTAGATTTTTTGGCTCAAGACAAAGAGTTCTTGCTCGTCCACACTCAATTTATGGGTCGTTGTTGGGCAGAACCCGAACCGCTCAAGAGTATCGTAGAGAGAGAGTTTGCGCCATCAATGGAGGCATTTTTAGACGTGATGCAACGTGTATTACCAGAGCAATCGAGATCTCAGCTTGCCTGGAAGTTAGATTTGGTAATTGCTGCATTAGTTCGAGTCCAATCTGAAGCTGGGCAACCGTTGGCACTGCTCCAGAGTACAGATCCCGAATCGGTTCGAGTAGCAGTCGAGCAATTGGTGAAGTTTCTCAGTTCGGGGATGCGATCGTGAATAAACCCGATCGCGGGTTCGGGTGTAACTGCTGTTGAAACCCGCGATCGGCTACGACAAGCGGCAATTGAGGTCATCCAAACTCAAGGTGTCGATTACCTACGGTAGGCTTCTGCGCAGGCAGACGCTAACGCGAACGCTAACGATTGACTCTCAATTTCATTATCCAATCAGAAAATCTGCGCCAATTAGCATTAATAACCTTCCGTTGGGCGATCGAGTGAATCAGGATAAAGATTGCTAAGGCTTTTGAGGTTGCGCCATGTGCGACAGCAGCTCGATCTGCCGCATCCGAACTGACGGGAAAGAGATCTGGCATCGGCACACCAAATAAACTGATATTGTTAGCCTGATAAACATTGGATAGCCAATAACCACTCAGCGGCACAACGAACATCATTAAGTAGAGCAGGGTATGTAAACCAGTCTTGAAGTACCAATTTACAGTTAATTTAGGCAAATGTTTACTATATTTCTTTCCCCAAACTCTCACTAACAGATAAACCCGCCAACCAAGCAATAGTAATACCAATACGCCAAATGATTTATGTGCGGCATATAAAAGTTCTCGATCGTTAATTTTATTGCCAAATTTTGCCATGACAATTCCACTTGGAAACAATAGTAGATAGCAGATTGCCATCCACCAGTGCAGAGACATTAGTTGCTTGAAGACATTATTCAGTCTGAGTTTTGACATATTCAGATATTTTGATAGCGAGCGGTTTAATAGTTTTTATCAATACCAAATAAGATGCCGACATCAGCTTGACGATCGCTAATAAATCCGGCATTAATCAGTGTTGCCACCGGAACACAAATCCAGCCGATCGATGCAATGGCGATCTCATTTACTAATATATCCGCATTTGCGATACTTATAGATTAAGAGCCGCCAACTCACGTTACAAGACCTCGTTCGGGTACACTTTGCTGGAGCAGTAACAGAAATTATGGAAACTTCTTTGCAGTCTTTGTTTCAAGCGATCGCCAAAGCCCAAGCTGAATCAGAACTGCGTCAGCCCATCATGGCTCAGGTCGGTGAATATTTTGCCGCAACTCGTTGGGGGCTGAGTTTTCTAGAGGAATGTCCGCCAATTGAGGCCAATACTCCCTGCTTCGTCCGGTTGGCACTGTCGCTTGACTACAATCCTATTCTACGCTACTTGGTAGAACATCATGCTCCGGTACATGAGGAAGTCATTTTATCACCAGGAGTTTGGCAAACGATTTGCCCCCGCGCCGACCATGGGCATGTGATGATTGGACCTATCGTCCATAACGGTCAGCTTGTCGGTGGCATTGCCTTTACCCGCCATCGCAACAATTTGGCATTTGATGCCCAGAATTTGGCGGATTTAAGTGCTTTGTGTCTGCATTTGTCTACTCGGCTGGCGGCGTTGAGATCTCAACCCGTGCCATTACCAATATTGAACTGCTCGCGGCTCACCCCGCGTGAAGCCCAAATTGCCGAATTGGTGGCTCAAGGCTTAACCAGCGCAGAGATTGGTGCGGCTCTGTGGATTACCGAAAATACTGTCAAGCAAGCGTTGAAGCGGATGTATCGCAAGTTGAAAGTTTCGTCTCGTGCTGAGATGGTAGCTCAGATGTCTGGGATCAAACTAGCAGCATCGTAGAGTGTGTTAGGCGGTAGCCGCATGAGCACCATTTGTTAAATAATGGATAAGTAGTCTGTCGATATCTTGAATTCTAATGTCTGAGCAAAGCAACCAAAAACTTCACTCCGCAGATTATTTCAATGATGCCCGAGATTTCTGGTGGAATCTAGATTTCTTGAAGCTGATGGCACAACGATGGCAAATTCAAGAGATCGGTACTGTGCTAGATGTTGGCTGTGGGCAAGGGCATTGGGGACAGATACTCGCTCAAATTCTGCCGACTAATGCCACTGTTATGGGAATCGATAGAGAGCCTAAATGGATCGAAGAAGCTAACTGCCGATCGCAAAAATCGGGACTAGAAAAACGCTTCAGCTATGAATTTGGTAATGCAGAAGCAATTCCCTTTCCAGATTGTGCATTCGATCTAGTTACTTGCCAAACCTTATTGATTCATGTGCCCGATCCAGTTGCAGTATTGAAAGAAATGTTGCGGGTATTGAAACCAGGTGGATTACTGGCAGTTGCGGAGCCTAATAATTTAGCAAACAGACTGATGTTTAGTAACTTGAGTGCTGGGGAATCGATCCAACAGATTTGCCAAGATGTGGAATTTCATTTGACCTGCGAACGTGGAAAAATCAAGTTGGGCGAGGGTAATAATTCTCTTGGTGACTTGATCCCTGGCTATTTCGCCGAAATCGGGTTGCAAAATATTCAAGTCTATATCGCAGATAAAACCTCTCCAATGTTTCCGACTTATGCCTCTAAAGAACAGCAAGTCAGCAAACAATTGTGTTTGGATTGGCTCGATCGAGGAACTTGGGAGCAGCATGAAGCATTACGTTATTTCCTAGCTGGCGGTGGAACAGCGTCAGCTTTTGAAGCTCATTGGTTGCGAATGTTGCAAGGAAATCAATTAGTCAAACAATCGCTTCTCAGTGAAACATTTCACTCTAGTGGTGGATCGATAATGTATTTGATTTCTGGGCAGAAGCAGGGTCATGCGCCACTTTAGGAAGCGTTTGCAAAGGAATTTGTCAAAAGCATTGTTGAAAAAATACAGCTTTAGGATCGTGGGGAAACTACCAATGAATATTGATTCTAGAATTTAGTTTGTGGCAGGGTTGCGCCCAAACTGATGTAGGCTTATACTGGTTAATAATAGAGCGTTTAAGATTCTAGCTCGGATGAAAATTCCCAAAACACCGCAAGCGAAAAAACGACTGTCTTTACTCAAAGATTGTCAATATACTTATGGCGAGAATAATAAATCATCGCGTACCTCAATTCGATGGCGCAAGAGGTGGGTGAATAGCACTTATCGTCACAGTGTCAACCAATCGTTGGGAGAAGCAACAGCGGATTTAGACAGGTTAACCGATCGAGCCAAAACGATCGAACGACATTCATGGAAAAAATGTGCGGACATGCCATTGGGTGCAAAATTGCTGCACGATAAAGCATGTGAAATTGGGAAATTGCTAAGAGAAGCGGCTAGTACCGACCTCGATTTTTTGGACAAGCTAGCAAGATATTTGAGCGATCGCCTTACCACATCGGCGAGAATAACAATTATCATCAGGCGAGTTCGAGCAGTTACGCTAGCTCGTCATTCAGCCGCACTAGATCTGACGTGGGAAGATCTTACTTTACTAAAAGACTTTCTCCAGCCAAAATCAGTAACGTAGTGGCTCGACAATTATCTAGTTACTCACATCTTGCATCAAAATAAAGTTACTAGTACTAAGGGGCGGAAATTTCGACACTATTTCACGATCTATTTTAAACCGCTCAGTAAGCGCAAGGCGCAGGCAAAGCAGGGAACGACTACGCTCACTGAGCGAAGCAAAAGACTTCAAACTGTTTCTATCGATTACCTCCGGTACGTTACAAAGAACGAGTAATCAATTCATACTAATCACCCCAAATATTTATATTGCTAAATCAATAACTATTAGAGAGTCAAACTCGATCGCCATCCGCTCAACTCCAGGCCGTTAGCCTGCCAAGTTATCTGTGAGTGTGCAGCAAGAAGCTATTTGTTGAGTTAGCAATACCCACGCAAATCAAAAGTATGTGTTGAAGGTTTTAGTGGGGTGAGCTTGCCGTTAAGTCAGTTGTGTATCCCAGAAAACAGGGGAAATAATCTCTCATATTAAAGTCCTATGAACAAAGAGAAATTAGAACAACACTGGCAAGCATATTTAGCAACGCTTCCAAATCCTATATCTAGTATCGAAACTTATGACGCGAGTCAATTTGGCGATAGCTCTAATCTGGCAGATGAACTTGGAAATTTAATCTTAAAAGGAGTTAAAACTGCAACCTGTTCAGCCTTATGGGAATGGGAAGCAGAGGGAAGCGAGCTTCCTAGAGTGGGAGCAAAAACTATTGTGCTTGATGGTAATGACAAACCACTTTGTATTATTGAAATAATAGAAGTAGTAGTGCAATCGTTTAATGAAGTAGATGCCAAGTTTGCCTATGAAGAGGGTGAAGATGACCGTTCCCTAGAATCTTGGAGAGAGGCACATTGGAAATACTTCTCGCGAGTGTTACCTAAAATTGCTAGAAAGCCAGCTCCTGAAATGCTTTTAGTTTGTGAACATTTTCGTGTTATTTACAAGGAGTAACTGCTAATGCAGCACAGGCTAACAACGCCCATGCACACCGATCGTCGAGAGTCGTTGGCGTAGCCTCTCCGCAGGAGAATCTGTTATGGCAGAGGCGATCTGCTGCGGGTGATGGGCAACGTTAGACCTTATCCACAATTTTAGCGTTGTCGAGTCACTACTACTTATAAACTTAAATCCTCTACCATTTTTTTGATTTTCGTTGCCTTCTCGAAATGATTTAGTTCATGAGTCTTAATCCACCATTCAGCCGCCTCCATTAGTAGCTCTGGGTCGTCATTTTTATTCGCGAAAAAAGCATAAAATGACAATCCGACATTCTCACCCTTTTGCTCTATCTTGAGGTCGCAAACCTCAATGATTTTTCGTCTTAAAGTTGCTCTCATAATTACCGACCATTTTTGCCCATGTGCGAAATCGACATCCATTTCCTGAAGATAAATTGTCTCATCCACCTCACGAGTAATCGCCAACCCAATTACTACATTTTCTGGATCTACAGCCATATAAAAATTGATTTATACCTAGATCTGAGCCACAATTTTATAAATAGCCCTAGTAATTGCGGTGAGTTCTGCTGGTTGAATAATATATGGTGGCATCGTATAAATTAGTCGCCCAAATGGACGCAACCATACGCCCTCTTCTACAAAACGCGGCTGGATCGTTTGCATATCCACCAGGTCGTGCAATTCTACCACGCCGATCGCGCCTAATACCCGCACATCCTTAACTACAGCCAAACTCCGGCAAGGTTCTAATTCTGCTTTGAGTTGAGACTCGATCGATCGAATCGTAGATTGCCAATCATAACTTTCGAGCAGGGCTAAATTTTCGACAGCCACAGCACAAGCCAAAGGATTCGCCATAAATGTGGGGCCGTGCATAAATACCCCAGCTTCACCTGCGGCAAAACTAGCACTAATCTCTCCCGTCGTCAGGGTAGCCGCAAGGGAAATAAATCCCCCAGAGAGTGCCTTACCCACACACAAAATATCTGGACAGATCCCTGCATGTTCGCTAGCAAACATTTTGCCCGTGCGACCAAACCCAGTCGCAATCTCATCTAAAATCAGCAAGACATTGTATTTTTCGCACAATGCCTTGGCTTGGCGCACATATTCTGGATGATAAAAGCGCATCCCCCCAGCATTTTGCACTACTGGCTCAAAAATCGCCGCTGCAATGCGATCGTGGTGTGCTGCTAGCAAAACTGCAAAACTTTCAATATCCCGCTCTTTCCAGTCATCCTGGAAGCCAATCTGCGGTGCATCAGCAAAGTATTGCTGACTCACCAGATTGCGAAACAGATGGTGCATCCCATTCACTGGATCGCAAACTGACATCGCCGCAAAGGTGTCTCCATGATAGCCATTTCGGAGAGTGAGAAAACCTTGCTTCTGAGGCAAGCAACGATTGTACCAATATTGCACCGCCATTTTCATCGCGACCTCGACCGCAACTGAGCCAGAGTCACAGAAAAACACCTGTTGGAGTGCGGCTGGTGTCATGGCAATCAATTTCCTGGTCAAATCCACGGCTGGCTGGTGAGTCAACCCACCAAACATGATGTGCGACATGCGATCGATCTGAGTATGAGCAGCTTGATTTAAGCGGGGATGGTTATAGCCATGAATACAAGTCCACCACGAAGAAATCCCATCAATGAGCGATCGACCATCCATCAATTGAATATGTACGCCTTGCGCGGATGCTACGGGGAATACTGGTTGCAGATTTGGCATGGCTGCATAGGGATGCCAAACATGCAGGCGATCGAAATCGATGAGTTGCTGTAAGGATTGCATGGAGGAGTGTGCAGGATGATATTACTGGGTGTTCTCATTATCGTTCTTCGCATTAGAGGGTGTTTGAAAAGTTATTTTTAATACGCATACCCTAGAAGACCCCCCCCAACCCCCCCCTTGCCAAGGCTATGCGTTACCCACAGATCTTACATGTGGTGTGGGTAGCGGGTTCGACTGGTATGTCCTTTTCATGAA
>JANOPX010000131.1:0-32400 GCA_031422115.1 Chamaesiphon sp. VAR_4_metabat_408
AAAAAAATATTTTTTTTCTTTTTATGCGTTTTTTTTTGCGCCGCTTTATTGGGGGGCAAAAACACCCCGCCCATACATTTTATTTTTGTTGGGGGTTGTTTTTGTGCCCGCCCTGGATTTATGCTAATTACTAGTAACTAATATTTGCCTACTGTTGCAATATGTAAGGTTCCCCGCACTCTCCCTTGCTCAAAGCACCCCGATCGCCGATAATTAGCTACGGATGACCGATCGATAAGCCAAGGGCAAAGCAGAAACAATGGGCGTGATTTGGGAGATCGATTTTTATTCGCGTCCGTTGGTTGACGAGCAGCAGAAGAAAGTCTGGGAATTGTTGATATGTGAAAGTCCATCGAGTACCCAGCAATCAACCACGGAGCTATTTCGGTACTCAAAGTATTGTCCGAGCGATCGAGTAAACTCAGCTTGGTTGGGTGAAGCTCTCCAAGCTGCAATGGTAGAAGCAAAAGTATCGCCGCAGCGGATTCGCTTCTTTCGGCGACAGATGAATAATATGATTACCAAAGCCTGTAAGGATATCGGGATTCCTTCGGCAGCGAGTCGCAGATCGATCGCACTACAACAATGGTTGGCGGAACGGATGGAGCAGGTATACCCCCAAGATCCCAACTACAAAGCCATCACTAGCCCTTCTGTGCAAATGTTTTCAGATCCGCCTCAGCCGCTTCCTGCCGCTTTGATGGGGGAAAAATGGGCTTTTGTCAATTTACCCGCCAGTCAATTTGCTGATATGGGAGACTGGCAGATTGGATTTGGTGAATCCTTTCCACTAGATATGGTTGGAGTGACTCCCGAAATGGAGATTCCAGGCTTACTCATCTTCTCACCACGCTCGGTACCGATGGCAGCATGGATGTCTGGACTCGAAATCGTCTCAGTCCGCTACCAGCCTGCACCCAAATCTATTTTATTACTAGAAACAGGTGCGACTGAGAGCTGGATTTTGGCTCGTCTTGATGGAGCGACACAACAAGAGTCTGCCAAATTTGAAGCCAGCAAACAACATTCCCAAGGTGTCCACTTTATCGCCATCCAATCAAATCCAGAGAGTGAAGAATTCGCTGGATTTTGGCTGCTTCATGAGGGATAGGGGTGGGAGGGTAGGAGGGTGGTAGGGTATGAGCATAAGCAGTAAGCTGTGACAAGATCCAAAATAGAGCAACAAAGAACAAAGCCTGCTACCCTACCACCCTAACACCCTACCACCCTACCACCCTCCTACCCTCCTACCCCTCCCTGACCCCTGACCCCTCGTAATAGCGACAATCTTGGCAAAGACCGCCAGGATTGACAGCACAGCGCATGTATGGCGATCGAGCATTGAAATTACAACTGATGTCGCCAATTACATAGCCTACCCCTTGGACGTATTGCTCTTCTGGATCTCTATTCGTCCGCTTATAAAAACGTCTACCAGAGGTAGTATCGATAATGTTCAGCCGTCGTCGCTGGCGGCGCAGTCGGTGATAATAAATCGAGCATAAGAGTAAAAATAAAGCAACTACAATAACAGTTATGACCTTATGCAGCACGGGATGCACCTCAATTCGTAATTAACATCATAACCCGCGAATTTGGGCGCAAAACAATACTTTTACTAAAGATTTAGGGGAGTTGGGGGTTGGGAGTTAGCAAGAGATTGAACTGCAACAGTTTCATTATCGATCGTCACCAACTCCCAACTCCCAACTCCCAACTCCCCGATTGTAAAGAATTGCAAATATAATTAGAATGAGTAGAATATAAATCGTCGATCGAATACATAGGGACATTACCAACAAATGCGTGTAGCCATTGCGGGAGCAGGTTTAGCGGGACTAGCTTGCGCTAAATATTTAGCGGATGCCGGACATACTCCCATCCTCTTTGAGAGTCGGGATGTGCTTGGGGGTCTAGTTGCCGCTTGGAAGGATGAAGAAGGGGATTGGTATGAGACTGGACTTCATGCCTTTTTTGGAGCCTATCCAAACATGCTGCAACTGATGAAAGAATTGGGAATTGAAGATCGGTTGCAATGGAAGGAACACGCACTGATTTTCAATCAGCCGGAAAAACCAGGTAAATACTCTTATTTCAGCGTTCCAGACATCCCAGCACCGTTTAATGTGATTGTCTCGATTTTACGGAATAATGACATGCTCACTTGGGAGCAGAAAATCAAGTTTGCCTTGGGTTTATGGCCTGCGGTATTGCGCGGACGGCAATACGTCGAAGATATGGACAAGTATAGCCTGTTGGAATGGCTGCGGAAGCAAGGTATCGACGACAGGGTTAATTCGGATATCTTTGTCGCTGCTTCCAAGGCTCTGACTTTTATCGATCCTGAAGATGTATCGGCGACGATTCCTTTGACGGCGATTAACAAGTTTCTAAAGGAACGCTACGGCTCCAAAATTGCGTTTCTAGATGGGTCGCCGACGGAAAGGTTGTGTCAGCCTATTGTGGAGCATTTTGAGGCGCGTGGTGGCGAAATTCGGATGGAAAGACCACTGAAAGAAATCGTCGTGAATGCTGATGGTACTGTCAGACATTTTGTGATGCGCGGCATTAACGGTCAGTCGGATGAAATCGTTGAGGCTGATGCTTATGTATCGGCGATGCCTGTGGATGTTATCAAGACGATGGTACCCGAACCCTGGCAGAAGATCGAGTTCTTTGAGAAGATGCAGAATTTGGAAGGAGTGCCCGTAATTAATTTACACTTGTGGTTCGATCGCAAATTGACTGATATCGATCACTTATTATTCTCGCGATCGGATATCCTCAGTGTGTACGCCGATATGAGCGTAGCTTGTAAAGAGTATGAAGACCCAGATCGATCGATGCTAGAACTCATTATCGCCCCTGCCAAAAACTGGATCGACAAATCCGACGAGGAGATCATCGCCGCCACCATGATAGAACTCGAACGTCTGTTTCCCCAACACCTAACTGGCGATAATCCTGCTAAGTTGCGTAAATCTAAAGTGGTGAAGACCCCTCGATCGGTATATACTGCATCTCCAGGGCTACAAACTAGCCGCCCGACTCAATCAACACCGATCTCAAATTTCTTCCTCGCTGGTAGCTATACCCTCCAAGAATATCTTGGCAGTATGGAAGGGGCGGTACTTTCTGGTAAGCTAGCAGCACAAGAGATTGCAAAATATCAACCTGCCGTTGTCAAACCATTAGCTACTGCAAAGTAGGGATGAGGGATGAGGGGTGAGGGATGAGGGGTAGGAGGGTAGGATGGTAGGAGGGTAGGAGGGTAGGAGGGTAGGAGGGTAGGAGGGTAGGAGGGTAGGAGGGTAGGAGGGTAGGAGGGTGTTAGATCCCCAGTCCCCCAGTCCCCAGTCTCCCAGTCTCCCAGTCTCCCAGTCTCCCAGTCCCCCCCTCACCCCCTCACCCCCTCACCCCCTCTCCCCCTCTCCCCCTCCCCTCACCCCTCACCCCTCTCCCCTAAGTCCCTAAATGCTTCAACTGGAAAAATCCCTACCCATCATGACAACGCTGGCATCGACTGAGGAAGCCTATGAACTCTGTCGCCAAATTACCGCTGAATATGGCAAAACCTTCTATCTGGCAACACTGCTGATGTCAGTCCCCAAACGGCGGGCAATTTGGGCAATCTATGCCTGGTGTCGGAATACTGATGAAATGGTGGATGGGGCTGATGCAGATGAAACTACCCCTGCCACACTCGATGTCTGGGAACGGCAGTTGGAGGGGATGTTCCGGGGTAGTCCAACGGAAAATTATGATGTGGCACTAGTTGATACGATTGCCAAGTTTCCCGACTTGGATATTCAACCATTTCGCGATATGGTAGCGGGACAGCGGATGGATTTGTACAAGAATAGGTATGAGAGTTTTGAAGAGTTGTCTCTATACTGTTATCGAGTAGCTGGGACAGTGGGGTTGATGTCTAATGCGATCGTTGGGGTAGATAATAATCAATTTACCGCACCTTGGAACTGCGATCGAGTCGATATTCCCGTCGAGGAAGCCGTCGCACTGGGTATCGCCAAACAGTTGACAAATATCCTTCGAGATGTTGGGGAAGATGCGGAACGGGGTAGGATTTATTTACCCTTGGATGAGTTGGCTTTATTTGGCTACACCGAGCAGGATTTGATGAATCGGGTAGTAAATGACAATTGGCGAAATTTGATGCGATTCCAGATTCAACGCGCCCGCAAGTATTATCAACAAGCCGAAAGCGGCATCACTCGTCTCAGTCCCGATGTCCGTTGGCCCGTATGGGCTGCTTTATTACTATATCAACAAATCTTGGATTCGATCGAGCGCAATGACTATGATGTCTTTACTCGTCGCGCCTATGTCAGTAATTTCAAGAAAATAGCCGGATTGCCGAGTTCTTATATTCGTTCTCAGGTGGGGTAGTCAGGGGTCAGGGGTCAGGGGTCTGTAGGGGCGGGTTTATGAATCTAATGACGCTTCCACCAGAGATTCGTTCAAACCCGCCCTCCTCTGGAGATGTAGAGAGGATGAATTTCAATCCAAAATCCAAAATCCTAATACGCCCCATTATTCCTCGGCATCACCATTACCTTGACAGTTCTGAGTACAATGCTGAGATCTAGCCAAAAACTTCGCAATTTCACATAACTAACATCAATCCGAATTCTTTGGGCGTAGGGGATATCATTCCGCCCGGAAACCTGCCATAATCCGGTGATACCAGGTCTGATCGTCAAGACTCGATCGATCGCATCACCATACTTTTCGATTTCATCTGGTACTAGAGGGCGAGGGCCGACGACGCTCATTTCCCCCTTGAGGACATTAAAAAATTGGGGAAACTCATCCAGACTGGTGACACGGAGAAATTTACCAATCTTAGTAATACGCGGATCTTCCTTGAGTTTAAAATTTTGTGAAAATTCCTCGCGGAGACTCTCAGATTCTGCCATCATTTCAGCAAGGACTCGATCGGCATCGGGAATCATCGTCCGAAACTTGATGCAGCCAAATGGTTGAAAATTTTTGCCTACCCGTTCTTGAATATAGAAGATCGACCCTGACGACGTAAACGCAATGGAGCAAGCCAGAATCAGATAAACTGGCGCGCATAAAATTAGCACTGACAACGAGAACACAATATCAAATAGTCGCTTGGCAACATCACCATAATCCATTCGTGTTGGCTTTTGTGTGGTTAACGACCTCATCAACTTTTTGATGGTGGGTGGACGGCTGGCTATCTTATTCCTAATCGCGTTATCTACCGCAGGGGGACGGGTTAAAGTCATCTTACTCCTCAATTTCACTCGATCGTCAATGTTGGTACAGACTGTATCAAAGAGACGATTCTCCTTGATGATGTGGGTGACTACACTTACTAGTTAGCTTTCCCAACTTTCGCGGGGAGTTACTGATTTCCACTTATGATAATGGCGATCGAGTAAACTCAGGTATTGCGATCGAAACACTGGAGCCGCGAAGCTTTCAGCGTGAGCGCGAATTTGTTCTGAGTGAAATTGTTTTTGACAAGTTTCAAACGTCGCTACAGCAGCGATAATAGCGGCGGTAGTCTGACTGGGGAACAGAATTCCAGTGGGAGTATCGGGGTGAATGTGGATGTCCAAAACGATTTCAGCCGCTCCGCCAACACCGTAGGCAATGACTGGAGTACCACAGGCTTGAGCTTCCACCAACACAATACCAAAATCCTCGCAGGCTGCATAGACGAATGCTTTTGCACGAGCTAAATAATCTTGGACGACTGAGTTTGGTTGAGAACCTAATATTTGGACGTTAGGTTTGGCAATTTGTTGCAATTTTTGCAATTCTGTTCCCGTACCGATGACAACCAAATTTTTACCGTTCTGATTGAATGCTTCGACAATCAGTTGAACTTGTTTGTAGCCTACTAGACGGCAAACTGTCAAGTAAAAATCTTCTTTGACGGAGTTGCAGGTAAATCTATCAATATTGACTGGCGGATAGACCACATCAGCTCTACGGCGATAGCATCGCCAAATTCTGCTAGCAGTAAAATGGGAGTTGGCGATAAAATGGTCTACCCGATTGGCGGAGATGACATCCCACTGGCGGAGTTGGTGTAGGAGATAGCGGGTCAGGATGCCCGGTAAGCCCCGTCCGAGTCGGCTTTGGTGCAAATAGTCAAAAGTCAGATCCCAAGCGTAGCGCATGGGCGTATGGCAGTAGCAGAGGTGCAGTTGTTGGGGGCTAGTGATAATCCCTTTGGCTACGGCATGGGCTGAGGATAAGATTATATCGTAGTGGCGCAGGTCTAATTGTTCGATTGCGATCGGCATCAAGGGCAAATATTTTTGTACGCCACTTTTTGCGCCGGGAAAGTTTTGCAAGAAGGTGGTACCGATTTGACGTTGGTAGAGATAGCTATCGGGGTTGGTGGATTCAAAGTCGATAAGGGCATATATATCGGCATCGACACATTGAAGTATCTCCCGCACGACTAGTTCGGAACCCCCTGTAGCTTTGGGGGTCAACCATTCGTGGACAAGTGCGTAGTTCAGATCTGATGGCAATTTTAGTTCGGGATGGGGTGGAGAGGATGACATCGAACATCTGTGGATCGCGCAGGGAATCCCCTCTAAATTACCAGAGTTTTGAACTAGGCTATGAGTATTTCCATACAATCTTTGAAGGTTAATGCTCTGTTGAAGTCTCCTCGGTTGAGATAAATCATTTGCAGGTTGTTGAGCATTCTCAGCAAAAACTGACGGTTGGTAACTGGTTCAATCATTTCTGGGAGTAATACGGGGATATCTTGTTGGTAGATTTGGATCAGTTTTTGGCGACAGTCTTCGGTGAATAAGATTTCACCTTTGTTGAAGGGATCTACAAAGATTTCGCTATCTTCAAGATCGGGACGAATCAGGAAGTGTCCGGGCATTCCAATTCCTATCATTGGAAAGTCGATTCGTTTGGCTATTTCTAAATAAATTAGGGAGAGGGTGATGGGTATTCCTGTCCGTCGATCGAGTGCATCATTTAGAAAGCTATTGCGAGGGTCATAATAATTTTCTTCATTCCCATAGAAGTGCAGTCCCTCGTATAGATGCTCGTTAATTGTTTGGATGACTCGCAGGGGATAGCGGGTTTTTGGGAGTTTGAATTCTATTTGTTTGCCGATCGCATCTAGGGTGTTTAGGTATTTATCTATATCTAGATCTGGGTATTCTATTTGGGCGATGTATAATGCTGCTTTGGCTAGGTTGATGTCTCGATCGAGTTGGTTTACTTCTAGGGTGAATTTGTCTTTTGTCATGGTATTTTAGATGGTGCTTTTTTAAACACAGAGGAGCACGGAGGTTTGCACGGAGGTGTGCCAAAGGCAGGCTACGCCAACACGGAGGAGGTTGATGGTGGGTGGGGGAGGTTATTGGAGGTCTTTTCCGGCTCCGTATTTCCAGGCTTGGAAGATTTGTTGGTAGTAGTATTGTCGATTCTTCACGGAAGAGGCTTCGCCAACGAGTGGGAGGCGATCGAGTAATGGTTCGATTGTTTTAGCTAATGGATGAAGTCCGCTATATGCGCCGAGGTTGATATAGTTTATCAGCCAGTCTAATAAGGTGATTATACCAACGTGGGGGACGATCGGGATTACGGATTGGGGATGGGCGATCGAGGTTTGGAATAGGGTTTGGGAGAGGGCGGGAAATTGGACGACATCTTGGAGGAAGGGGCGCAGGATATCATCGCCTAAGTATGCCATCGATTGGAAGACGGCGGCGAGTAAGTTGTTGATTTGGGTTGGGTTGACTTTTTGGTTGATGCCTACGCTCATTGCTCTTTGGAACATCCAAGTAACGGCAATATTTGGCTGGTATGGTTGTAATAGTTGGAGATCGGTATGGGTGAGAGCATCAGCTTCGATCGCCATTTCTATTCCTGCGGTTAGTCTGGATAAATGACGAATCATTGCACCGAATCCACCGAAACTTACGGGAGATTGACTACCGCTACTATCACCGATGAGCAGTACTCGCGCCCAAGGTGTTTTGAGCGGACTATTGCGGTAGGATGGGAAGCAGCCAAATAGACAGCGGTGGAAATTGAGCATAGCCAAATCTACCTGTTGATATGCAGGTAATAACCGCAGATATTCCTCGAATAAAAATTCCAAACTAAATCTGTCGGGATGAGCATCGAGATAAGTAAATAGATAAGTGGTGCGCCCATCTCGTGCGGGAAATGCTTCCCAAAAATATTGACATTGATGTTCGATCGGTGTAAAAGCTGCAAAGATATCTCCCGTCTCATTCTGCTTGTATCCCGTCGCACAACTCCCCACCACCAAACAAATTCCCTCCGGCTTGACACTATTTCTCACCTGAGCGGCTAATGGTGAAAAATGTCCCATTGCATCGATAAATAACTTACTAGTTAATATATGCCCACCCGCATCAATCCCTACCCCATTCGGATGAATCGTCACTCGATCGCATGGTGTAAACTCCAATAACTTACCCCCACACGCCAAAAACTTTGCCTTGAGCGTCGCCAACAAATAAACCGGATCTACGCCAATATTCAATACATCCCGCACCCAAATATCCGCCATATTCGGCAAAGCAATTCTAGCTGGATTGTACTCGCTTGCGATCGCCATCTCCAATTCTGCCTCAGAGAGCAATTCCAGCTCCACCAACACCATCAATTCCCCGCGAGAGATGTTCCACTCCTGCACCCGCCCCTTCAGCTCTCCTCGCTCGATTACCGCCACCTTCAAACCCCGCAATTGCAGAGCCGCCGCCAGGATAATGCCTAGAGTACCACCTGCGATCGCCACATCCACATCGATGGTTTTTAAATACTCATCGCTTGAAACCACCATTTCTCGTCGCTCATTTTTACCCTCGCGCAGATTTTGCCACATTTTATCCGCTCGGTGGAGGTTCGCAAATGTATCACTTGGAAATCGGGCGGTAATATCGGCAGCGATCGACATAAAATTAGAACAAGACAGTACCTATTATGTTAAACCACATATTATGAACCCTGAATCTCAAGAACTTCTGCTAGTAAAGATCCTCATCGGTGTGGCTTGGCTCGACGGCGAGATTCAGCCAGAAGAGCGCGCATATCTATCCAAAGTCGCTCAGACACATCACCTCGCAGATCCAGAGATTGCAGCTCTCTTGTCTACCCCCATCAGTCAGAAAGAATGCCAAGACTCGATCGAGACATATTTAGGTAGTAGTCTCTTTTTAGACAGCTCAAACGACACTCAAGACAGACTCCTCGAAGCGATTAGTGGGATGATCTATAGCGATGGTGATGTTGCTATGGCTGAAGCTCAAATATTGATGTCGTTCCAATCAGCAGAAACCCCCACAAATCTAGAGTCAACTCCATTCATCTCCAAGCTACGTCAACTCTATCGAAATTGGGTGAAAAAAATCGCTTGAGGATCGAGATGCTCTCGATTACCTTATTTCAATCCCTGAAAGGGTTTGGGGTCAATTTCGTAACCGTTGGCGACAGCCTACCGTTAGGTAAGAACCTCTCCTGATGGAGAATCGCGATGAAATACCCGATCGTCAAATAATTACTCGATCGCGCTCTTTTTTTGGGATACAGTTAGATTAACATTAAAGGATTATTTATGGGTAGGGTCAAAAAAAATCAGGTTTGTTTTCCCAGCTACAAGGTCAAGCCAGAAACAATTGAATCGCTCAAACAGACAGCGTTAGAATCAGGTTATGTCTATGGAGATGGCGCGGCAATGGGTGAATTTCTGGATAGACTAGCCACACTCGATCGCGACTTACTCAAAGTTCTGATCAAAAAGACTTGACGATTAACCGTATCCCAGTTATCGTTAACCATAAGCGTAAACCACTGAGGAGTCAACGAATGTCAGACAGACTAGACCAAATTGAAAAACTGATAGAATCTAATGCCAGAGCTATTCTTTCCTTAACCAATCAGGGAGTCGAACTCAACAGCAAAATAGATCGCATCAATACCGAACTCAACAGCAAAATAGATCGAACTAGCGCGATTGTTACTGAATTGGCTAATATCGTCTACGCAGTTTCAAACCGTCAAGAAGACCAAGAACATCGCATCAGCCGATTGGAGGATCGTCTCTAGTTTCAATCCCTGAAAGGGTTTGGTGTCGATTTCGATTTGGAATTACGCCTGTATTTAGCAAGCAGTTTAGTTTTGTTTCAATCCCTGAAAGGGTTTGGTGTCGATTTCGATCTCTGTCCCGTCGCCATCACTGGTGTTCAAACTAGGTTTCAATCCCTGAAAGGGTTTGGTGTCGATTTCGATCACTTAGTGGATTGAAATAAAGATGAAACATAGGTTGTTTCAATCCCTGAAAGGGTTTGGTGTCGATTTCGATGAGATGCGCCTCTTTCACTATAGGCTCCAAAAAGTTTCAATCCCTGAAAGGGTTTGGTGTCGATTTCGATGCAGAGCTTCATCGGTTGCTTGCTACATGTGGAATCGGTTTCAATCCCTGAAAGGGTTTGGTGTCGATTTCGATTTTAGATCCCAATGCTTTCGATCGACCTTTTAGTGTTTCAATCCCTGAAAGGGTTTGGTGTCGATTTCGATGTGTCTACAGGTGTACGTGCCTTAATAAGGGCTGTTTCAATCCCTGAAAGGGTTTGGTGTCGATTTCGATGCCATAGACGGCGCACAGAACAAAGCATCTGCGTAGTTTCAATCCCTGAAAGGGTTTGGTGTCGATTTCGATTTCAATACTTTTTTTGGCGCGAATGCGGGTGCTATTAATGTTTCAATCCCTGAAAGGGTTTGGTGTCGATTTCGATTTTGGGACATCAAAGGCGTACAGGGTGATAAGAGCGATGTTTCAATCCCTGAAAGGGTTTGGTGTCGATTTCGATCAGCTCAGAAATCGATACTTTTTCCAAATATTGTCCCAGTTTCAATCCCTGAAAGGGTTTGGTGTCGATTTCGATGGCGCGAACATTATTTTAGCTGGTGGTACACCTGTTTCAATCCCTGAAAGGGTTTGGTGTCGATTTCGATTTGTCCCGCTGCCTAAGAATGGCTCGTACACTGTTTCAATCCCTGAAAGGGTTTGGTGTCGATTTCGATAAGAGGAAGATGTTGAAGACGGTAATCCTGTTTTTTGGTTTCAATCCCTGAAAGGGTTTGGTGTCGATTTCGATTCGGGCGGGAGCCTGAAAACGTTGATGTATTTGGTTTTCAAGGTGCGAATGCGCGGATGACCTAATAATAACACTGAAATGGACTATTGGCAAAAAAACAACCTGACCGATCTAGGCTCAAACCTTTCTATATCAAAGCTTTCAACGTTTGCGCGGACGATTTTTTGAAATAAATCCGCCAAACCCATGCTACCTGAATCATTCAGCCATTTTTTTCACACCTCCATTTCCAACACCTACCCATCCGCGCATCAGGCAAAAAATATCGTCTCATCCCGCACTTGCTCGCCACCGATGCGCTCCACCTTATTTTTGCAACAAGCACAGAGAAAATAGAACCGAATGCTATCTTCGTCTGGCTTAATCACCTTGCTCAAACGCGATCGCAACTTAGCATACTCGCTATCCGTGATATCACACTCAAATACACTATACTGCATCCATTGACCATAAGACTTGAGCATCTTGTGAATTTTGGTACGTCGTTTATTGTCGGAAATATCGTAGGAGATGGTCATAAACATAGAAAATTATTTGAGGATGAGTGGTGGGTATTTATCAGTTTCGGACATCAGGTATTTGCCTAGGAGCCGAGCTTGAATCTCGAAGGCTTCCTGATAGGTACATTGTTTTTGCAATACTGGATGCTTGAACTTCGACTGTTTCTTTTGTTCGTACAACCGGAGAAAAGTCTTTCGCCCTTCAGTGGATAAAGATACTGCATGACTTAAAGCTTCGGTGGTAAAATCACCCACTACCAGATGTTTGCGATTTACTGCCGACAATACCATTGCATCGATTACCAATGGTCGAAATTCCTCCATCAAATCTAGAGCTAAAGATGGTCGTCCATAGCGTTCTGTATGTAGGTATCCTAGATAAGGATCGAAACCGACGATATTAATCGCACTCTGGATATCGTGAGCTAGGAGTGAATAACCAAAGCTCAATAGAGAATTGATAGGATCTGTCGGCGGGCGACGATTACGATTTTTGAAACTAAATCCATCAGCTCGAATCAACCGATCGAATGCACCGAAATAAGCTGCACTCCCTGCCCCTTCCAAGCCGCGTAAGGAGTCGATACTGTCTGTTTTGTCGATTGGGGCGATCGCATTTTCTAGGCGGGTTATTGCTTGTTCTAGTTGGGTATCTGGATGTTCTCTTTGGGTGCGAAGCAGGGCGATGCGATAATTTTTGAGTTTGCCGCGCACGAATCCACGGACTACATGAATGGCTTTGGATTTATCTTCTCGTGCTGCTGCCCATTGTGCCGATCGAATGAAGATATTCTTAGTTAAAGGTGGTTCTAAGCTACCCAAGTATTTACCCGTTCTAGTTAGGAATGTGAGGGGAATTTTGCGATCGAGTAATTCTGTCAATAGTGCTGGTGATACTGTGGCTCTGCCCATAATTACGACTCCTTCAATTTTGATGAGGGGGACATCGAGGAGGAGAGTTTTCTCGTATTTGACGTGGAGTCGTTCGTCGATTTTGCCGATGAATGAGTCTTCTTGAGTGATGTAAACGGTGCCCATGTTTTTTAATTTGGTTTAGTTGAGTTGTTGCGTAGATTTACCCACCCCGCCCCTACGGGCACCCCTCCCAGGAGGGGATTTTGCACGCGCGACTTATTAGGGTAAGCGGAATCGATCTATTTTTATTCTTCTTGGTATTTTGTTGATTTGCTCTACTTCACTGCCATCGCTCAATGCTGAATCGATCTATTTTTATTCTTCTTGGTATTTTGTTACTTTGGTTGATGCTTTGGGGAGGCATTGAGATTGGAGGCTACAGCCTTGACAGCGGGGGGTATAGATTGGTTTGGGCATATTACCTGTGGCTAGAAGTTGGCGAACTGATTCGATCGATCGAATTGTATTATCCCGTAAAGTCGGGGTAAGTTCGACTAATTGACGTTGATGAGATTGGAAATAATAGACATAACCTCGATCGATTTGTTGTCCTGTCATTTCTTCTAAACAGAGAGCTTGGGCACAAACTTGTAATTCATCATTTGCAAATTCACCTTTAGCACTGCGCTTATATTCCACTGGATAGATTTGTCCATCTTGTTCCTCGATTAGATCTGCTTTACCAATCAATCCATGTCGATCGGATTTGAGCCAAATTGCCCGCACTTGCCATGTTTCTTCCCGATGACTATCGCCGACTGTATGCACGCGATCGTGTAGACTGGTTCCTTCGATCGTATATTGATTATCGACAAATTCACCCGCACAAAACATCCGCCAACAGCGATGAGCACAGTAATTATATTGATTGAGCGAAGCGATCGAGATATAGTCTATTTCAGTCTTTATCATCTAAATAATGTATTTCTATTTATTACTTATTACTTATTACTTATTACTTATTACTTAGCCTTCTTGTCATCCCCATACCCATCGGTGTTTTGCGACCAACTCCTGCATAAAGTGCGAAATCTGCTAAAGCATTTAGTTGTTTGATTTGGAGCGGAGTGACATCACCCATGATTTGATATTTAACATCACCAACGCTACCGATAAATTTACCAACATAATCATTACTTACCTCCGTCCGAATTTCAAAAGCACTGGGAAATATGGATTCGATCGCTAGATCTGGTAATTCAATCCCACTATATTTCAGCCACTTCGATCGGAGCGAATTAAACACACATTCCCGCGTCGGTAAAGCACTATCAAAACTCCCCTGTCGGAAACTAGTAGGTGTCACAAAAGTCAACCGCAAAGTGCGATTAGAGTCGGAGGCTCGATCGAATAATTCCTGATAACTACAGGCATTTGCCCAGGGCTGAGAGGCTTGAGGAGTGCCCAAGATACTCGCGATCGTCAAGTCCGCCGAACCCAGGTGCCAGCCGCCCCTAGACCCCTCTGGTGCGAAGTTATTGAGATTGAGCCAAAGCTGGGTAAGTTGCCTAAATAATCGATCGTCCAAAAGAGAAATCCGCCACCAACAAGGAGTACCAGCAGGAATAGGCTTGGGATGCTGATATTGCAGGGGTTCTCGCACCCCTTGTGTCTGGATTTGCAGGGGACTGAGAGTAAATGCTTTATCAGTCTTGGCTTCATGGAGCTTGTCGCCCAATTCTTGGTTGACAGCACTCACCAGAGTGAGAAATAAGGCGTGCATATGTCGCCCAGTCAGGAAATCTGGATATATTGTCGATCGAGGAATAACATTTAGAACAAGACTATGCGGCATAAGAATATAATGAGTTTATTGAGGCGTAATGTTGAGAAAAACTGATGCAAATTGATAACCGAGAAGCAGCACAGGATTTATGCGATCGATTAGAAGCTACGATTCCGTTTTCTGTTCGACCGACTAAGCAACTATTGAAAACAATGATCGATCGAGGCGATCGAGTCACTCTAGATGATGTTTTTACAGTCGATTGGGTGAAGTATTCTGGAGATGTTGGGGGTATCAATTGCGCTTTTGAATATCCAGGTAAAGAAAGATATGTGGTCTCTCTGACTCATTTGAAAGTCAATCCAGAACATCCGCTGGCAGAGGAAGTAATCGCTTATCAACAGCGAAGAATTCGACTGCTAAAGCTTCAAGATCGGGGTGGATTTGCAGCAGATTTATTAGCAAATACTGCCCAGCCAAAACGTAGTAAAGGTGGTGCAGGATTTGGCAAAAAGTAGGGTGTGTTATCGCGGAGCGTAACGCACCCAATCATTAGGGTATGAGACGAACCAATTTCTGCAACCACTGGTTGCAGTTTTGCATATTGTGATTTAGCTGCTAAATCTAAACTGCATTTGAGCGGGAATTCTCAGCTTATCAACTTCGTAATAATCCCCATTTATTCGCACATTCCGAATTAGACTCACAGGTGGCATATTGATAGTGTCATAACTGATAACCTGATGAGAGAACATCACATCGAGCGGATTGAGCGGGTAGGGATAGATAAAACTACCACTCGATCGTTTTGGGGAATCTAGCTCTGCTACTATTAACTCAGCTTTGCTCATCCATTTACCTAGACGAATCCATTTCGGTAAGGTGAGTGGATGCGCTGATAATAGAAAGAACTCAAAGATACTTTCGGGCGCAATTTCCTTAGCTCGACCAAAACTTGGGATATTTTTTTGAGTTTTTTGCATCTCAACATGATAGCGATTGTCTGCATATTTCCAGGTGTTTAAAACTGCTGTATGCTGAATCGCTCTAGCTGGAGTCAGATAGATACCCTGTTGATTGAGAGGGCTAAGATGTTGTGCATATTTGGGAATTTGTTCGGAGCAAAAATAACGATAGGCATCTTCATCTGCGACGGTGGTATTGTAGAAGTCGTTATCTACTAATCCCAACGCATAGCAAAGCGCATAGTTATGTAAAATCGGCTCTGTTTCATAAAGACGACCTAATTCGCGGGTTGCAAAATATAGGCTGTCATGTAGTTCGATCGAACAGCGATAACAGTGAGTCATGATTACTCCTTATCCTTAGTAGCTTTCTTGGCTTTTTCAATATTTTGTTTGAAGTAAACCTTTGCTTCTTTGTCAGCCTGTTCTAAGATCTTTTTCAGAGTTTCTTCGTTACCTACTAAGCTTTTTACCTCTGTTAGAACAGGTAAGAATTTTTCACCCAAGAGATCGTTATGAACGATAAATTCTTGGGACATTAGTTGCTCGATCGCATCGCTAGCCGATATGATTACATCATCTTCATTTAGTGGATCTGGTGTCTCAAAGGCATTTTTATCTTTCATTAGATCGTAAATTGCCTGAGTCCAGCGCAAGTTACTCGTAATTTCACCATCGGCAAATACTATGCCAATTAACTCATTCCGCACGCGCCCAGTGCGGGTAGTTTGTGCCCCATAGTGGCGAGTCCGTAGAATATTATTAAAGACATAGAGAAAGGTTGCTTCGGTTGGATCTTTCAGTGTGACAATACTGGGGAAAAAGACTTGGGGTAAAATGTGATCCTGTTGATTGATTCGACTGGTAACTACGCCATTTTTACTCATAGTGCCATGCTCATGGGGAGCATTAAGTGTGAAAGTTTCATGAGATTTATCGAATGGGGTAATCGAAAAGGCGGTATCGACAATTACCTTTGATTTTTCAGAACCAGAGTCACCAATGGCAAATCCATAAATAATACAATCTGGATTGTTCATTGCAAATTTTTCGTTGTATTCGCAATCTTCAGGTTTGACTAACCCATAAGTACGCAATAATTCTCGCCCTACTAGACGTTCTGGTGTGGATTGTTTCCGTTTGAACATTGACAAGCGACTGATTGTTGTACTGTCTTTAATACCCGCTCTTACCCGTGATTTATTTAACTCTCCGTCAGTTTGAAAGAGTGGATATGATTCGGTGATACGGATGGTGAGGAAATGAGAATATTTGCCCATTGGTTTGTAAGGAATCTCGTTGTGGAAGAATTTGGAGTCGATCGATTTAAGCAGGTTCATATTGATATTTTCCTAAGTTGTTTTAGGCGTGCGATTAAAATCACCGCTAGGGTTGCAAAGTCCGCCTTCGCGGACTAGGTTATATGCAGAAAATAAATCTCACACAATTAACCTGTAGGGGTGCCCCTGTCTTGTCGTTTTTTTATTCGAGGGTTTCCCCCAAATAAAAACGCCGCTTGTGGGTACCCAAAGATTGAAGGATTGCTAATTCTCATAACTGTGGCAAGAGACAAGCATTTCTATTCATCAGATTCATCAATTTCTTCGACTTCCGTTTGTTTAAAATCACGATTTTCTTTGTCATCGGCTAATCGATACAGAAACTCACAGGTACTCCGAATCAAGTTTAATTGTCGTCCAGCTAACCTGGCTCGATCGCCCATAAATGCTTTTTCAAAGACATCTTCGACAAAGTATTTAGCAAACTCTAAAATAGCTTGACGTTCCTCTTCGCGGTTTTTAAATATCCACCGCCCATCAGCAGTCTTGCCATGTACTCGATCCATCAGTTTCGAGATCTCAGCCGCTACGACAGATATTAATGCCTCCCCTTGAAAACAGTTGAATTCGGCTTTAAGCAACGTTTCAGCAGCCAGATCGATCGGTTTGAGGACAGCATTAGCCTTGGGATTATATCTTTGTTTGGCACGATAAAAACAGCGATACAATTCTGTCAGTTTTTGGGGGTGATTCATCGGCGATAAAGCGTTCACAGTGAGTTCCTCATTATTAAATTCCACATAAGGGTCGAGACAGGGATATAAATGGTAAGCATAGAGCCGAATTTTCTCGATTCTGGGCGGGAAATCTGACTTTTGTTCGCGCCCCCATTTAGCCAGATAAAAATAGACGTAGAGGGGGCTAGTTTCCAAATCCCTAGCTAATTCTGCGAATTTGCCCCAGTTAGCATCGTAGCCAGATTTACCCCGCTTGGCGTTGACATCGAGGTGGATGGTATAAGCCGTAGTGAGAGCATTGAGCGGTGCGGCTCTGGCTTTACCACTATCATCAGTCCATTTCTTGAGAATTCGATCTAGTCGCAATCTGTCGATACCTAATATCGTGCGGATTGCTTGGGGGGCACTATCGATAAATACTGTTTCTTCAAATTCTGCACCATCATTAAAGGGGGGAATTGGTGATTCCGATACCACCGTTTTGACATCGAGAATCATCGGCAAAGCTAACGCCAACCAACTCGGCATAATCCAAGATTCGGTATCTGTTGGATCTTTGCCTGGTGGCAAAGCCATAAAGTAAAATGTGAGTGGCATATCTTCAGGATATGCAAGCTTAAATGTTCGATCGATCCGAGTCGGCACATCAGTTTCTGGTTTGGGTTCAACATCATCTTCTGGTATAGTTTGATGCTGTGCCAAGTTGGTATCTAATAAGAAAGCATCAACATGTTGATAGTTATCTTTACTCCAGTTAGCTTCTAGATTTTTACCGATGAAATGATTGCGTAGCTCGGCATTAAACCGAGTTTGAGCGATGCTACTATAAGCCTGACTGAGGAATTTATTAGTTTCGGGTGTGAAGTAGTAGGTGGGATAAAAGTAGAGATAGCGATATTTACCATCTTCAAATTTTTTACCTACAGCCTGAGTTTGATTCATCAGGATTTGACGTAGCATCATTTCCATGCCAGCAATACTCGAAATATTTCGCTTCGCATTGGAGCCGCCCAACATTTGTTTGTTGGTATAAACTTGGGGTGTAAATAGTACCGCCGATTCCATCTGCTCGGTAACACTATAGGCTGAATGGGAAACCGAACAAATTGCCTGTTTACCCCGCCCAATTTTCTTAGCGTTGTTATAGTTATTTAGCTCTTGCAAGAACATTGTTGGTTCTAGTTCTATTTGTGAAGATGGGAGCATTACCACCTGCTGTACCCAATCTTTGATATCATTCCAGCCATCGGGAAGTTTGTATCGATCGAGGATTGGCTGCATCAGAGTAACTAGATATTCGATTAGCTCTTGACACAATGGACGCACATCTTCAATACCTGGTTGATGTTGAAGATACTTGGCTGCTAAGAAATACCATTCATAAGGTACGCCGCCAGTATTACCTTTGAGTGTTAACTCCTTCAGACGTTCGTTAATCCGCTGAATTTCGCGGATAGATATTAGGTACTGACTCAATCCCCAAAATTCGGCAACTTTAGCCACTAAATCTAATTCTGGTGGCGGATCTAGTTTTTTATTCTGTTTGCACTGTTGTTCGATTCGATCGCTAAATTCACCCCAAATCTTGCGACTAATCAAATCTCCAAATTCGGCAATGCGATCGATCCGCAAATCGTCAGCAAAAGTAAAATCAGTTAAGGAGGAAAGAACATCCCGCTCTTGAAATTTGACTAAATTTTCACTTCGGCTACCTGCAACAGAAGCTTTACCCTGACGAAGAATCCTCAAGGTAGCATCGAGAGCCACCTGCATTAATTCCGGCAAATTAAAGAAGAGATGATAATAATCAGCATATTTCATTCCCTTCCCATCTCGACCAAAACCAGTTTGTTTAAGTCGAAGTTGTCCAGCACAGAGTTTTTTGATATTAGCAACTACTCGATCGCCTAATTCAGATCGATCGATCTTCGGTGCATCTGGAGTAGTGAGATAAATAACCCCAGTTGGCAGATAAAGCAATGTTTGATAAAAAGTAGCATCATCATAATTAAGGCTACTATGCGCCTCCATCAAGGAATTGTTAATAATATTAGTAAGGACTCCTCGATTCTCCGAAATGCTGTGATAAGTAAATGTCAACTTACCATCACTCAGGATATGAATCAGACTTTGAAGTCGAGAATTCTCAGCATCTTGGGGATGTTTGACGATCGAAGATAACGAATCAGCCAGACAAGTTAGATCGGATAAGCAGCGCAAAGTTCGATCTTTGAGCGTAGGCTGAAGCCCAAATTCTGAGAAGTTCCAATTAGTATCCCAGCGACGTTGAGCATTATAAGCCATGCACAACAGATCGTCTGTATAGTTGAGATAATCAGTTGGTAAATCTGGATTGATGAATTTATCGATTCCAAGTTTGAGAACTAAATCGTTAATCAATGGACGATGTTCGGCTAATTCTAGTTTGCGACAATCATCAGGAGCATCGGGAAATTTCTCGAAGTCATGCAGAATGAAAGCTGCAAGTACTAACCGTCTCTCCTTTTCTCTTACCAATCGGCGCACACTAGTATCGAGGCTAGCTAGTCGCTGTTGAATGGCATTAGCTGGAAATAAACCATTGAGAATATGGGTATTCAAAGATTGATCTGTCGCATTGTCACGGCGCACTTTCGGTTTGCCTGCGGCTGCATTATCTCGATCGAGATTTTCAAAGAATTCTCCACCTTTAGCTGTCACGCCAATGGCGATAGAAAGTAAATTAGGCAACACATATTCAGCAAAATCATTCATCACTGCATCATCAGGATTTTGGCTGATAATGGCTTGACGCAATAATTTGAGTGTAAGTAATTCAGTAGGAGGAGCCGTAATAGTTCGATCGCCAGAATCACTGTCTAATTCTGGCGAATCTTCAAGCCAATCTAGATCTTCCATTTAACCTATATCTATCAAAAGTTGGGCAATTTGTTCGGGTGCTGGTAGTTGATGCTGGAGTGCCGGGGGTAAATCGGCAAAAATTTGATAAGTAGCAACTCCAATCGGCTTATTGGCATCATGCAAAGCATATTCAACGATCGTCCGATCCTTAGATTTACAGAGGATAATCCCGATCGATGGATTTTCATTTGGTAGCCTAACGGTATCATCTAAAACAGCTAAATAGAATTGCATTTTCCCCACATGCTCTGGAGTAAATTCACCGATTTTTAGCTCGATTGCGACTAATGCTTTAAGCTGACGATGATACATCAAGAGGTCGATGAAAAACTCTCGATCTCCCACCTCTAGCCGATATTGACTACCCATAAAGCTAAACATGCTCCCCATTTCCTGAAGGAATGGTTCTACTTTAGCTAGAATTGCTTGTTCTAACTGCCGCTCTGAATGTTCATCAGCCAGTTCTAAAAAGTCGAAGGTATATTCATCTTTAATTGCTAGCCGCGCTTGACTGACAATTGATGGTTCCAGTGTTCGATCGAAATTAGTTTGACTAGCCAAAGTCTTCGTATAACTTTGATTATCAATCTGGTGAATTAATACATTTTTTGTCCACCCAAACTTACGAGTCATCCGCAGGTAAAATTCTCGCTCTAAGTCATCTTTGCATTTCTCCAGAATCACTAAATTATGCGTCCAACCAATTTCTGCAACCATTGGTTGCAGTTTTACATTTTGGCTGTAGGTGACATAAAAGTTCCGCATATTCCAGATATTTCGAGCGGAAAAACCACCGATACCAGGAAACTCGACTTGAAGATCTTTTGCAAGCTGAGTAACAACCGATTTACCCCAGCCTAATTCCTGTTGTTTTGTGACTATTTCCGATCCAATCTCCCAGTAAAGAGTCATTAACTGTTGGTTAACAGCTTTGAGTGCGGCATACTGAGACGATCGAATTCGCTGCTTTATCTCCGAGAGAAAATCAGCATATTGCGGAAGATCGAGGTTACTCATCTTCCAACCATCCATTAATATTGCAAAGTGCTTCGCCATCACAGGAATACGGATTTGCCAGATATTCTAGTTCCTCAGTGCGAGAGGCTTGATATCGAAGTGAAGGTAGTTCATTTTCAAAGCGATTCATCCGAGCGGATAAGTCTGCGATATCAGTCTGTTGCCTAGATGTCATATCTCTAACTTCCGCAATTAAGTCGAGAGCCTGAGTAAACAGTTGCTTGAGCAGAGATAGATCGTGATGGTTGTCAATCATGGGAGCTTTACCTGTAGTAAATATTGGCTGAAGACAAGTGGAGCTGTGAGCTTACAGATCTAAATTTCTTGGTATCGATAACATTAGAAGTTACGAGATACGAAAATTTGAGTCAAAAAGCTCCGCAGGTGAAAAATTGATAGTTTTTCACTTAAAATATAGTTGTGAGTAAATAGTGATATGAACTGCTCGTAATAACGATTTATGCGAGAAGATTAGCTTTTTACGCCAGAAGAGATTTTTTTAATTTGTTCCAGCGGATGTCCTTTTCTGTACTCGAACGCTTACGCCACCAATGGTGGAGCACAGTTCATACCTACTATAGGTAAAACTTACAAGTTTCCCATAGTCACATCCTAACTCATTTCTCAGAATTTGTAAATCATTTTTACGAGTTTAGTATTGGAGGACGTGCATTAAATAGTCCAGTATTAGAGGACGTGTAAAAAAAGGATATAATGTCTAAACAAGAGTTACCCAACACTTTTGAATTCCTTTCAGGAATTGAAATCTCCTCTACTGAACTCGGACGCTTACGCCGTTCCATTTTCATACCATAACCCCTATCAGGGATCGACGAGACTAACAAACCCACACCTCGCCACCTCTGCCCTTCAGCCGATAAGCGAGGATATCTAGCAATAGTGCAGACTGCCCAAACGCGATCGAATATAGTGGAGATCCATGTATTGTATTTCGATCGCAAATTGGGTAAATCTGAAAGTGCATCGGCAATTGTAGCCGCAGCCGCACCTCTGTAACGGCGCGTGGAAGGAGATAACACACCAACCCTTTCGTTTTAAGCTGTTTGCTAATCTGCCCAATCCAAGGGTTATCTGGTTGCCATACCTCTATCCCTGCTAGCACCTGTACTTTCCATTGGTTGAGGCTCTCTGTCAAATCGCCTGGATAGTAAAACTTCCAGTTCGATCGCTCTTCGCGATAAGCTTGGAGACGGACAAAGGCGAGACAGTGATTGAATCTACCCTTGGCAATAACTTCACCCGTCTGGGCGATAGATTTGAGGAAGTCCACTTTCGTCATCGGTGTGGCTTCTAGATTGCTCAGGATGCCTGGTAGATCGTAAGTTTTGAATCTTTCTGCTGGATTGGCTTCTGTCGCATCATAGATACCGCATAGCAGGGGACTAGAACCCCGAAAACTCTCGGCATCTTCTCGAATTGGGTTGCCAGGTTTATCGCCGCTTAATTGTTGCCACTCTTTTTCCCATTTAAAAATACATCCATTAATTGACTTGAGACTCACATCAAACACTTTCTCATAGTCAGCTACCAATGCTTTTAGACTTTCAGTAGACTGTTTTTCGATCGTTTTATGTTTGAGTTGGCGGCAAATTTGTACGGACTGTACCGCTGCCCAGCGTTTGTAATAACCTTGAAAGTCATTAATCTGGCGATAGTTTTCGCGAATAATCTGATGGAAAAATGGTCGATCGAATGTGCCATCCTCAATCAATGGCGGTTTATCTCCATCGAATAATCGTTCGACAAAGAACTTCGGCACTAAGGCATAAGCAATAAAACCATTAAAGTTAATCTGTTCGCCATTACGAATATAACCATCATGACGACCTAAACGCCCCAATCTTTGAATAAAATTCCCCCCATCGCTAGATTCAAAGATGAGGAAGTTAATCTGAAAATCTACCCCAACATCGATCGAACTCGTACCGATTACCAAGTCTGCTGCGAGAGATTGTTCTCTCACCGTTTTACCCGATAGCCCCGTATTTTCACTTACCTTTAAACCCTGAATTGTAAAGAGAGTTTGAAATAAAGGTAAAAGTCTTTTCACGGCTGCTACCGAATTGAGAATAATTGCTCCTTTACTACCAGGATTATCGATAAAATGTTTTAAAATCTGGGAAGCATTCTCTTTCAACCAATCCTCAGAAGCCTTAGCTACTGGCTCCAAGTCGATGAAATTGAGATCGATCGATCTAGTCACCTGTCGCCAGCCTCGATCGACTAATTCAGCCGCTGCCGATGGAGTTTTTGGAAACTGATATTTTTGCTCTTGGAGCGGATCGATAACTTTAATCCTAAATCCTGCTAAGGTTAACCTGTCGAGTAATTGTGCTTCTGGGGTTGCTGATAGAAAGAGAAACTTCTTCTGGCGATTTGTTCGCCGCATTAGCAACATCGTATTAATTACTCCCGCAATCTGTGGAGCCATAAATACATGAAACTCATCGAAAATAAATAGATTGAAATCTTTGTCGATTCTGCCCCATAGTTTATCAGGACTATCATCTTTATTTAGATAGGCTTTGCGATGTAAGTAATGCAAGATATCAGGATTTGTCAGTAATACTTCTGATTGACTAGTGCGAGTTTCTAGAGCGGTAGCTTTAGTAATTTTAGCGGTGTTTGCATATACCTCCAAATCTTGCCCACTAATCCGACTGATGCGCGGTTCATTACTAGGTTGAAATGCTTGAATATACCTACTCCATTGTTGCTCTTGATCTCTTGCTAGCTCGTTAGTCGGATACATGGCGATGGCATAAGCTCCATCCTGCAAAACCGTTAAACTACCCGCCAAACTTTTCCCATCGCCAGTCATTGCTGTATTGATGACAACATCGATATTGGGATCTCGCAATGCTTTGAGCGTCTCCATCTGATGCCAGGATAGCCGCCAATTATGTGGGAGATCGATCTTTTGCTGCTCGTCGGGATCGGCAGGTGCAGAATATACAGATTTAAGATGAATTGAGTGGATAGACATACGGTTTTTTTATCCGTAAATGTTGTATAAACTTATCATTGCTCGAAAATTTTAGTTTGGCAAGAGCTAAAAGGTAAATAGTATCCGTACATTTATGACAATCAAAGGACGGGCGATTACGTTATCGCTGAAAGAGCAGGATAAACTCCGGCTCCAGCAGCTAGCCACAGAGCTAGATATCACCTGGGGGGACAAGCCGAATATTTCTAAATTGCTAGAAGCGATCGCGCAGAATAAGCTCAGAGTAGCGGCAAATCATGATTGGCACCTCGATCGAATTAACGCGCTCAACCATGCTCGTCAGGTGCTTATAGATACCGGAGATCGATCGGATGCGTTGATTATTACCCAGTTATTACTCGATCGATCTGAGCTATCTCTTCCACTCAGAGCGGAGCTAGAGAAATTTGCAGCAGAGATAAAACTACCATTGCGCTCGAAAATAGATGCTCTAATTCGCAAGCAGCAGCCATTTAAGCTGTCTTACCAGGATGCCGCAGGAAAAGTGTCAGAATTCTCGATTTACTATGCCCAAGTAGCTCCTCATGATGACAGGCTATATTTAGAGGTATGGTGTACAGAGACAATCGGCAATCAAGATATTGAAGAATTGAAGCATAATTGGTGCTTGCGACTCGATCGCATTCCCGATGAAAGTAGTATTGTAGAAATCAAAGGCAAATGGCATTCTGGGCAAGATCTAGTTTTAGTAGAGTTTCACTTGCTCAATGGGTTAGCTTTTGGATATCAGAGCAAGACAGGTGCAGATGTCAAAAATGAATGGGTGGAAGAGCGCGTGCGGCTGGTGGTGCGGGAGGTAAGTAGTACTTTCTGGTTTTTCCGCGAGGTGTTCCGTTATGGCGAAGACTGCATAATTTTATGCCCGGATAATGTCAGGCAAAGATTTAGAGATAAAATAGATAAAATGAGTGAATTGTATAAGCTCTAGCAATTACATTCAATCCCGGCACTTAAAGACTGCTATTTATGTATATCCTTATATTGCAACTATTTATTTAATATGCGATCGAATCAAGCTCGAACGAATCTCGTACTCCCAACACAGGTAAGCGATTTTTTCCGTAATGAAACTTTTTTATATATAGTCAAACGATCGATCCAAGCACTGATAACTTTATTCTTCGCTTCGATCCTCTGTTTTGCTATCATTCAGTTATCTCCAGGAAACTTCCTCGATACTCTCAAACAAAATCCCAAAATTACTCCCGAACGATTGGACGAATTAACCAAGCTATTTGGATTGAGTGAAAAGAAAGATTTACCGACTCTGACAAATCAGTACTTTAAGTGGTTATTTAATTGCCTTCAGGGAAATGCAGGGCTGAGTATGTTGTATTTTCAACCCGTTAGTTTGTTGATCGCACAACGGATTCGAGCGACTCTAGAATTAGCGATCGCCTCTATCATTCTCACATGGGCGATCGCTATCCCACTAGGGATTATTGGGGCTGTCAATCAAAATAAGTTTATCGATAAATTCCTGCGCGTGATGATCTACACCGCCCAAGGATTTCCTAGTTTCATCACTGCATTATCTCTACTGATTGTCGCCCAAATCTGTTCGCCTCTGTTGCCAGTCGGTAGTAGAACTAGTATCAATCATGATGAAATGTCAACGATCGGTCAGTTCTTTGATATAGTCTGGCATATGATATTACCGACGATCGCCTTAACGATTAGTAGCTTTGCTGGATTGCAACGCATTACTCGTGGCGAATTATTAGATGTGCTCCGTCAAGACTATATTCAAACAGCCAGAGCCAAAGGTTTACCAGAAAATAAAGTTATTTATGTCCATGCTTTACGCAATGCGATCAATCCCCTCGTAACTCTATTAGGTTTTGAATTTGCCAGTCTTCTCAGCGGAGCTTTTATTGCTGAATTTTTCTTTAATTGGCCGGGATTAGGTAGACTAATTTTAGCAGGAGTAACAGCCAAAGATATCTATCTAGTCATGGGTAGTTTGATGATGGGAGCAATCATGTTAATCGTTGGTAATTTATTTGCCGATCTATTATTGAAGTTTGTCGATCCACGCATCAAATTATCAGATTTGAAATAGTGGTAAGTGAATAGTGAATATTGCCCACCGCATGTAGTTTTGACCACTTAGCAATCTTAAATTATAAAGTACAGAGAAAGGGAGAAAATATGATGAATATTTCGATCGATTTTGAGCTGCATCAACAGTGGATGTCAAAAGCGATCGATCTGGCTACAATTGCTGGAAATGCTGGCGAAGTTCCTGTTGGTGCGATAATTATTAACTCCGCAGGTGAGATAATTGGAGTAGGTGAAAATCGCAAAGAACGCGATCGAGATCCTACTGCTCATGCTGAAGTAATTGCTATTCGGGCAGCGGGAAAATATCTAAATAACTGGCACCTCGATCGATGTACATTATATGTCACTCTCGAACCTTGTCCGATGTGTGCGGGTGCTATTGTTGCGGCGCGGTTAGGATTGCTGGTTTATGGTGCTGATGATGCCAAGACGGGCAGTGTTCGCACGGTATTAAATATTCCCGACAGTGCAGCATCCAATCATAAATTGACCGTGATTGGGGGGATTTGCGAATCAATTTGTCGGCAACAATTGCAAGATTGGTTCAGCCAACGAAGATAATAGTTAATATCCAATTGCCATTGCAATCCCCTCACGAGTTGCACCGATTTCTACTAACGATCGAATTAATAGATCGATCGATACTGAGGGATCTACTGATTCAACTTTTGAGATACGTGGATTAGAACTAGGATTTTTGGCTAGGTGTTCTTGTTTCAATCGTTCGAGATATTTACTTAGAGACAATCTAATCTCGATCGTCATTATTTCTTCTGGTGAGAGTTTTAGGAATTCAGCGATCGTGCCAATCTTCCAACCAGCACTTTCCAAATTTTGAGGATCGTATAATCCTAATCTTTTTTGAGATCGATCGATAATATTGTCTGGTGTCTTTTTAGTTGTCTTGGCGAATACTTCTAAAACAATAACTGCATCATCATCAATTCGATAAATGACTCGCCAGTTCTTATTATTATTCAGATCGTTGACTCTAAGTTCGTGACATTTATCGCCGATGCTAGACATCAGCTTCGACATGGGTAGAGTTGGTAGCTCTCCATTGAGTAATTGCTGCAATAAAAAGCCTACCTCAATTCGTACCGATCGATAAAATGGCGGAGTTTTAATTTCATTAGCTAGCCAGATAAGATGTTTGGGATACTTTTCCTGATTCATCAATGTATGGATAATTATTTTCCAGATATCGCCAATCCGATTTCTTCACGAGTAGCCCCAAGAGCTAGTAGTGACTTGATTAGTAGATCGATCGAAACAGACGGACTAGCCGCTTCCATTTTTGCAACTCTCGACTGACTAGAATTAATATTCTCAGCTAACTTTTGCTGGGATAGCTCCTCCTGTTTTCTCAATTTTTTTAATGACTTACTCAGCGACAAACGAATTTCAATCATCTCCATCTCTTCTGGTGACAAGTCTAAAAAATCAGCTACAGTGCTAACTTTCCAACCAGCCGCTTCTAGTTTCTGACGTTTTGTGGGTTCCATAATTTATATAGCCACAGGAACTATCCTGCGTCTGAAGTTTCATCATATAATTTAAGTCTTCTCTGGCAGTTGTCGATAACCTGCTTCGGAGTCTTTTGGGTAGTTTTAGCAAACACATCCAAAATTACGATCGCATCATCATCGATTCGATAAAGGATTCTCCATTCCTTATTATTTTCACTATCATGAATTCTAAGTTCGTGGCAATGCTTACTAATACTAGCCATTGGTCTAGATATTGGCATCGACAGCAATTCACCTTCCTGTAATTGTCTCAACAAAACGCCTGCTTCAATTCTTGCCGACTGAGAAAATGGAGGCGTTTTGACTTCACCAGATAACCAGACAGTATCTTTGCTGTTGTTTTGAGGGTTCATACTGAAGAACTCTATTTGATAAGGGACAATTTTTTATGAACATTTTTTTGTGGGTGTCTTGATTATTTTGATGTTAGTAATTTGAGTGCTGTGAGTGCTTTGAGTTTCGTTCATTATTATAAATATGTCATATCAGACATAACTATGTCAACCCAGATCTACAGCCCCCTGACTATGGCACAATCATAAGATAGCGAAAAATCGATCTTCCCCTTCCCATGACAGCTAATCTCCCCCCCCAGTACGACGCAAAGACTACCGAAGCCAAATGGCAAGAAATTTGGGAAACGAACCAAACCTACAAAGTTGACCCCAAAAAAGGTGGTAAACCTTTCTGTATCGTCATTCCGCCGCCAAATGTGACGGGGAGTTTGCACTTGGGACATGCTTTTGAACAATCGCTGATCGATACATTGATTCGGTATCATCGGATGCGGGGGGATAATACCCTATATTTACCTGGTACAGATCATGCGAGTATTGCGGTACAGACTATCCTCGAAAAGCAGCTCAAAGCTGAGGGAAAGACGCGAAATGATGTGGGACGCGAACAGTTCCTCAAACGTGCCTGGGAATGGAAGGCAGAGTCCGGTGGTACGATTGTCAATCAGCTCAAGCGGTTCGGTGTATCGGCAGATTGGACGCGGGAACGGTTTACTCTAGATGAGGGGTTGTCTGCGGCGGTATTAGAAGCATTTATCCGGCTTCATCGGGATGGAATGATTTATCGGGGACAGTATTTGGTAAATTGGTGTCCTGCTTCTCAGTCTGCGGTGTCGGATTTGGAGGTGGATAAGAAGGAGACGAATGGGAGTCTGTGGTATTTCCGCTATCCGTTGACGGATGGTGACGGCTATATTGAGGTGGCTACTACTCGCCCTGAGACGATGTTCGGTGATACTGGGGTGGCGGTAAATCCCAAGGATGAACGGTATAAGCATTTAATTGGCAAGACTTTAACACTGCCAATTATCGGTCGAGAAATTCCGATCGTTGGGGATGAATTTGTCGAGGCGGAATTTGGAAGTGGTTGTGTAAAAGTGACTCCCGCCCACGATCTGAATGATTTTGAGATGGGTAAACGGCATAATTTGCCCCTCATTAATATCATGAATAAAGATGGGACGCTGAATGAGAATGCGGGTGATTTTCAGGGACAGGAACGTTTTGCAGCTCGGCGAAATGTGGTTGCTAAATTGGAAGAGTTGGGTAATTTAGTTAAGATCGAAGCATATAAGCATACCGTACCCTATAGCGAACGGGGAAAAGTTCCGGTTGAGCCGTTATTATCGACTCAATGGTTTGTCAAAATTCGCCCGATGGCTGATAATTGTTTGGAGCATTTAGATAACCAAAAATCTCCCGATTTTGTTCCCCAAAAGTGGTCAAAGGTATATCGAGATTGGTTAGTTAAATTGCAAGATTGGTGTATCTCCCGTCAATTGTGGTGGGGTCATCAAATTCCCGCCTGGTATGCGGTGAGTGAGACTGAGGGTGCGATAACTGATAATACTCCGTTCTTTGTGGCGAAGAATGAAGCAGAAGCAAAAGTACAGGCGATCGCCAAATTCGGCAACGACGTAAAATTGGTTCAAGACCCCGATGTGCTAGATACTTGGTTCTCGTCTGGATTATGGCCTTTCTCTACGCTCGGTTGGCCAGAAAATACTGTAGATTTGGAGACTTTTTATCCAACATCTACGCTAGTTACGGGTTTTGATATTATCTTTTTCTGGGTTGCCAGAATGACGATGATGTCTGGATATCTGACTGGGAAGATGCCATTTAAGGATGTGTATATTCACGGATTGGTACTAGATGAAAATGGCAAGAAGATGTCCAAGTCGGCAAATAATGGGATCGATCCATTATTGCTGATCGACAAATATGGTACTGATGCTCTTCGCTATACTTTGATCAGAGAGGTAATTGGGACTGGGCAAGATATTCGGATTCAATATAACCGGAAAACTGATGAATCGGAATCTGTTGAGGCGAGTCGCAATTTTACAAATAAATTGTGGAATGCGGCGCGGTTTGTGATGATGAATTTTGAGACATCGGAATTCAAAATCTCTAGTACAAATTTAGCACCGCCACCAATTGAGTCATTGGAAGTAGCCGATAAATGGATTTTATCGCGCTTCCATCAGACTGTACAGCAAACAGGCGACTATATCGATCGATACGCCCTCGGCGAAGCAGCAAAGGTACTATATGAGTTCTTCTGGGGTGATTTCTGCGACTGGTATATCGAGCTAGTCAAATCTCGTCTCCAGGAAGATGCAGATGCAAATAGTAAGTTAGTAGTTCAACAAACTCTCGCCTTTGTCTTGGATGGGGTGCTAAAACTATTGCATCCATTTATGCCCCATGTTACCGCAGAGATTTGGCAAACATTGACTCAAAGTGAGGATACCAACGATATATCGTTACAATCTTTCCCCACTAGCGATGGTAGCTTAATTAATGCCGAACTCGATCGAGAATTCGATCTGCTCATCGGCGTAACTCGCACTATCCGCAACCTTCGCGCCGAAGCAGAGCTAAAACGCATCACCAAAATATCGATCGTTATTCAAAGCGATAGCGAAATAGAACGTCAAATATTAGAGCGGTGTCGAACCTATCTTTGCGATTTAGCTCAGATCGAAAATTTAACTATTGTCGATAAACTAGCAGAAGAGTCTGTCAGATCGATCGCTAGTGTCTTCGCTACCGTTCAAATTATCTTACCACTAACAGGAGTAGTCGATCTCGAAGCCTTTAAAGGTAAAATTCAAAAGAAGATCGATAAAATTGAGAAAGAGATTGAATCAATTCACGGTCGTCTAAATAATACCAAATTTATCGAACGTGCTACCGCAGAAGTTGTGCAACAAACTAAAGATAGTTTAACCGAAGCCCAAAAACAACAAGAAATCCTCCAAGAAAGATTCAACCAATTCTAGATTCATGAGACTGTAGGGGTTTTGTTTATGCTAGCAATGTTTGCTCAATAATAACAACGCCCAAACAAAACCCACCCACCCCACAAATAACATCCATGTTGAGAGGATTTGCGATGGGAGAGATGTGGGCGAGCGACATATTCTAGTGGGGTTGGGCGGGTTTTGTTCTTAATCCCTAGATGAATCGATAATTGTTTGCTAAACCCGCCCTTACGGTTCTATTGTGGGGCATGATGTCTCAACTTTAAATCTTACGTTACTGTATAACTCGATCGAAACATTTGAGTACCTTTGGCTTGTTTTTTAGTATGCTCAAATAAGTCTGTAAGTTGCGATAATTTTAGTCTTAATGGTTTTGCTTTCGCATCAGCGAACCAGGGGAAATTTGGTAATGAGGGGAAAACGCCCGCCCAGATTTGATTCATACCAACAGTAATTGGTTGGAGGTATTCAAATGGTGACGGAGGGTATTGAGGTATACGTTGAATCGCGCCTGTGAGCTGTGTATTTGCCATTAATGGCGAGGGCGAAAGTAAGATGAGATTGTCTTGGGCATCTTTTTCGACTACGATGAGATAACCAGACATGCCTCTGGGTATTTCCAAGATTACTGACGATCGACTGACGATCGAATCGACGAATTTCCACTCAGTAATTTGGTCATTATTTGCCAATATTATCCCAAATTTATCAGACGCATCGATCGCCAAATCCCATAACATTTGCCACTGAGTCGTCAAATCTCGATCGAACCATTCTACATCAGTAAAGAAATCATCTCGATGTACTTTCAATCCAGCAAAGACAGATTCCCAAGTTTGGCGATCTAAACTTTGAGCATTTAAGACTCTTCTGGCTACTGGTTCGCCTTTGAGATCGCGCACTCTCGATAGTAGTTGTTTGGGGGTGTTGATTCTGCGGGTAGTTAGCATCGATTGCCACTTTTTCTTACCTGCGGGTGACATTTCGATGGGTTTATTTGTGCGATCGGGTATGGTTTGCATATTTATATTTTAATATAACTGTGTACACAGATTTTTAAAGTTACCACAAATTACCTCTCACGGTGAAAAGTGCAATAACCGATCGTTGGCGTAGCCGCGCCGAGAGGTAATCGAGTATGAGCACATTTACCCACCCACAGGCAAATCCCCTCCTGGGAGGGGTGCCCGATAGGGCGGGGTGGGTAAATCTCCGCTACACCACTTCTAACAACCTCCTGGAATTCATTCATTTGGGATTGGAAGGGTTTAGTTATGGTGGGCACCC
>JANOPX010000132.1:0-12618 GCA_031422115.1 Chamaesiphon sp. VAR_4_metabat_408
GCGGCCAGGTTGGCGTGGCTCCCGCCCCCCCGCCCCCCAGCCGCCCCGTCCCCCCGCCCCGCCGCCCCCCTGGCGCCCCGGCCCCCGTCCCCCCGTCCCCAGGCCCCCGTCCCCCCGACTCCCCCTCTCCCCCAGTCCCCCTACGCCGACTCCGGCTTGGGCACGGAAGTCGGGTGAATCAAGATCTCAGCAGTCGATCGTTTTTCGACCATCTCGCGGGTAATCGTACAGCGGGTCAAATCCTTCCGTGAGGGCAACTCATACATCACATCGAGCATTAGTTCCTCCACAATCCCCCGCAAGGCTCTCGCCCCCGTTTTGCGGCGGTGAGCTTCCTTGGCAATCGCTCTAATCGCATCAGGGCGGAAGTCGAGGGCTACATTGTCCATATGTAGCAATTTCTCATACTGCTTGACGAGGGCATTTCGTGGCTCGGTGAGAATTGATACCAGGGCATCTTCATCTAACGAATTGAGGGTGGCGACGACTGGTACCCGCCCGATAAATTCAGGAATCAGACCATATCTGACCAAATCTTCTGGCTCCAAATGCTTCATCATATCCGCAGTTCGCTGTTCGCGACTCAAGCTCTCACCCTGCTGGATAAAGCCCATTGACTTTTTGCCCATCCGCTGTTCGATAATTTTTTCTAACCCGACGAATGCCCCACCACAGATAAACATGATGTTGCTGGTATCGATTTGGATACAGTCTTGATAGGGATGTTTGCGCCCGCCTTGAGGGGGAACGCTCGCAATTGTGCCTTCGAGCATTTTGAGTAGTGCTTGTTGGACACCTTCGCCGGAAACATCGCGGGTAATTGAGGGATTTTCACTTTTGCGAGCAATCTTGTCAATTTCATCGATATAGATGATGCCACGTTGGGCTTCTTCTACGTCCAAATCGGCGACTTGGAGCAGTCGTAAGAGGATATTTTCGACATCCTCGCCCACATAACCTGCTTCGGTGAGGGTGGTAGCATCAGCGACGGCAAAAGGTACATCTAAGACTTTGGCGAGGGTTTGGGCGAGCATGGTTTTACCACAACCTGTCGGCCCAATGAGGAGAATATTTGATTTTTGGAGTTCGACAAAATCATCTGTAGCGTTGGCTTTGAGTACGCCGCTTCCAGTTGTGGGCGGGCGTTCGGGTAGGGGGGTGTTGCTTTTGGCTTGGGCGTAGCTGAGGCGTTTGTAGTGATTGTAGACGGAGACTGAGAGGACTTTCTTTGCCTCATCTTGACCGATAACATGCTCGTCGAGGTACTTCTTCAGTTCCCGTGGTTTGGGCATCTCGCTGAGGGACATCGGCGCAGTTTCACGACGTTTGCGGGGAGGTTCTGATTTGACTGACGGCTGGGGAACTGGGTTGTTGGGGTCTAGTAGTTCTTCGTCGAGGATTTCGTTGCAGAGTTCTACACATTCATCACAAATGTAAACTCCTGGCCCCGCAATTAGTTTGCGGACTTGTTCTTGGGATTTTCCGCAAAAAGAACATTTAAGATGGGAGTCGTACTTGGTAGGTGACATATAGATGAATGTGCCTCTTGCATTGTTAAGGATAGATGAGCAGATGAGATGATGTGGAGAATCGATCGAACCATATGTTCTGAGCTTTCAGAGGCGACATAAAAAAGTCTCATGCCCAATTCGATCTTCTAGCGTTCGATGACTCGATCGATTAAACCATATCCCTGCGCTTCTACAGGCGACATGAAAAAATCTCGTTCTGTATCTTCGGCTATTTTTTCGATCGGCTGTCCGGTATGATGTGCCAAGATCTGATTGAGATTGTTTTTGAGGAACAGAATTTCCTGTGCCTGAATCTCAATATCAACCGCTTGTCCTTGAGCACCGCCGGATGGTTGGTGAATCATAATCCGCGAACTAGGTAGGGACATCCGTTTGCCCGGTGCGCCGCTAGCTAGCAAAAAGGCACCCATGCTCGCAGCCAAACCATAGCAAATTGTGACGACATCGGGGCGAATTTGTTGCATGGTATCATAGATTGCCATGCCAGCGGTCACAGAACCACCAGGGGAGTTGATGTATAATTGGATATCTTTTTCGGGATCTTCTGCTTCCAAAAATAGCATTTGAGCGACTAATGTATCCGCCATCGTGTCATTCACTTGAGTACCCAAGAAAATGATTCGTTCGCGTAATAATCGGGAGTAAAGATCGAAAGCACGTTCGCTCGTGCCTGACTGTTCTACCACCATTGGGACTGCGCTGACAGTACCATAAATATCATTTTGGCTATGACTATTAATCGATCCGTAACTAGACTTCGATCCAAGCATGGTGGGATATATAATATTTAACGCAAGGTTTAATTCAAAGTGGCAGGGCGGGCGACAAATTTTGTTGATAAATAGTCTCGTGAATTTATTCGCAATGCTACCATCTTAATTTTATACTCGATCTTCCAACAAAAGATTAGTTTTTGACAGGGGTGAGGGGTGAGGGATGAGGGATGATGGACTTGCACTGTTGGCGTAAGCCTGCCGTAGGCACTGTGTGAGGGATGAGGGGATAAACTAGGAATCGCCAAGGGTTCTGGGTGATTGATTTTCCCTCACCCCTGACCCCTGACCCCTCATCCCTCATCCCTTTGCTAATTACTCTACTACCGTGGCTACGGTTTCAATCGCCTCATCAGTGTCCTCATCCTCATCCTCGTCTTCATCTTTCAATGAGCCTTGAGGTACCAATTCGACTTGGGCGCGTTCTTTGAGCCAGTCGAGGGTTTTTTCCTTTTGGAGATCGTCTACGATGAAGGCACGGAGGCGGTTTTCGTCTATTTGTTGGTCGCCTAATTGGGGGATAATCTCCGCCATTCTGGTGACGATTTCTTCATCGCTAACGCTAATTCCCTCTTGTTTGGCAATTTCGGCGATCGCCAATTCTCTGGTAAGATTCTTAATTGCGTCGGGACGGCAATTTTCCTTCATCTTGGGAATCGTATCGCGGTTGAATAGCTTATTGATATCCATCCCGTACTGGCTGAATTGATTGGCCATTTCGTTGAGGATATTGAGCGTTTCCTTTTCGATCAGGGTTTCGGGCAGATCTCCAGAGGCTACGTCAACTAGGGCGGTTTCTAGAGCTTTGCGAATATTTTGGTCGGTAGATTTCTTTGCTTGGTCTTGGAAGCGAGTTTCGATCGATTCCTTGAAGGCATCCATTGTCTCCAAATCGCTCACTTCTTTGGCGAAATCGTCGTCCAAGGCGGGTAATTCTTGCTCTTTGAGGTCTTTGAGGGTAACGACAAAAACAGCGGCTTGAGAGGCTAATTCTTCGCGGGGATAGTCTGCGGGGAAGACGACTTCGACGTTCTTTGTTTCGCCGATATTCATGCCTACAATCCCATTGACGAGATCGGCAATAAATTTCCCTTCGGACAGTTCGATCTCAAAGTCTTCAGCTTGAGCACCGCTAATCTCGGTATCAGTGGCGGTCAAGGTACCATTGTAATCTACGACGGCTAGATCTTCTAGTTTAGCAGGTCGATCGACCACTGGAATAGTTGTCGCTTTTTCCCGTCGCCGTTGGTCGATAAAATCATCTACCTGAGCGGCATCATAGGCGATTTCTTCAGCCTTGACAGACAATCCAGTATAGGTGCTAAGTTTAACTTCTGGGGGCACATCTACAGCAGCACCAAAGGTCAAACTTTCACCTGGGACATAGTTGACAATCAAATCGTCAAAACTAGAAGTGACTTGGTAGTTACCAATCGCGGGAATAGATTCTTGTTTAATCGCATTATCGATCGATGGCTGGAGCATGGACTCGATCGCCATTGCCTTAATCTGCGATTGACCCATCCGTTGTAAAATTACTTGTCGAGGGATTTTTCCCTTCCGAAACCCAGGAATATTTGCATCGCTGCTGAGTTTCTTAATTGCCTTCTCGTAATATTTCGTAGTCTCTGCGCCGCCGACTTCAATCTGCAAACCAATACGGCTTTGGTCGAGTTTTTCCTGGGTAACTTTCATGGTATGTATTTCTAACAACGGTCAACGATTTGCTAAATCTACAGCCAGCAAAATTATTTGAATGGCTATAGTCGCAGTTTGCGTTTGGACAATGGGATGTTTACCCTTGGCAATTCGCCATACTCGATCATAGTGCATCACCGATCGGTATTCACAATTAGTCGATCGGCAATCCGGCAGTGAGTTGGGGATTTAAAGGTCGCACAAGACAGTAGAATTAGATTCTCGTCTTATTTTCATCTTTGTGGAGGGAGCCTGCTTGACTGATTCATATCGGGTTGCTATTTTAGGTGCAACAGGTGCAGTTGGTACCGAATTAATCGAATTACTCGCAAGTCGCAATTTTCCGATTGCCGAACTCAAACTCTTTGCCTCCCCCAAATCAGCAGGCACAAAGTTAAAATTTCGAGGTGAGGAAATTACGGTAGAATCAGTCACTGCCAAATCTTTTGAAGGCATCGATATCGTGCTCGCCTCCGCTGGCGGCTCTACCTCCAAAGCCTTAGCCCCTCAAGCCGTCGCCGCTGGTGCGGTAGTAATTGATAATTCCAGTGCCTTTCGGATGTTGCCAAATGTGCCATTGGTGGTACCCGAAGTAAATCCCCATGCGGCGCAACATCACCAAGGTATCATCGCCAATCCCAACTGTACGACCATTCTCATGGCAGTGGCGATTTATCCGCTCCACCAAGTTCAACCCATCCAGCGCGTCGTCGCCGCTACTTATCAATCAGCTAGTGGTGCGGGAGCCAGAGCGATGGCGGAAGTAGAGACTCAAAGCCGCGCTATCCTCGATGGTAAAGCACCCATCCCCGAAATTTTCCCCTATCCCCTCGCCTTCAATTTATTTCCCCACAATACCCCGATCGACGAATATGGGTACTGTGAGGAAGAGATGAAAATGGTCAACGAAACTCGCAAAATTTTCGGCACACCAGATCTGCGCGTCACCGCCACATGTATCCGCGTTCCCGTCCTTCGCGCCCACTCGGAAGCGATTAACCTGGAATTTGCCGCTCCGTTCGATCCAGAACAGGCAAGGGCGATTTTAGCGACCGCTCCGGGTGTAAAATTGGTCGAAGACTGGGAAGCGAATTACTTTCCTATGCCGATCGATGCTTCAGGTAAGGATGAGGTTCTTGTAGGTCGCATCCGTAAGGATATTTCGCACCCTAATGGTCTAGAATTATGGCTGTGCGGCGATCAAATTCGCAAAGGTGCTGCTTTGAATGCGGTGCAGATTGCGGAGTTGTTGATTGAGAAGAATTGGTTGAAGCAGAAATAGCGCGTCACATATCTACCCGAACATTGTTGGTAGGGTAGACGAGCGAATATTGCTAGTGGAGAGGGCGGGTTTGAATGAGTCTCTAGTTGAAACACGTTATGGATAGCATAAAGCGGCGTTTTTATGCGGGGGTTCCCCCCGCATAAAAAAACGACAAGACACCCGCCCCTACAGACCCCATCTTTCACAAACCCCTCATCCCTCACCCCTCACCCATGACAATTGATTTTGGACGAGTTATCACCGCGATGATTACACCCTTCGATAAGGAGGGAAATGTTCATTATGCCGAAGCGGAAAAACTAGCTGCTTATTTAGCTGCAAATGGTTCGGATAGTATCGTCGTATGTGGCACGACAGGCGAATCGCCGACATTGAGTTGGGATGAAGAATACGAGCTTTTTCAAGTCGTGCAGAAGGCTGTGGCGGGTAAAGCTAAAGTCATCGCTGGTACTGGTTCTAACTCGACTAGTGAAGCGATCGAAGCCACCCAAAAAGCTGCTAAACTGGGCGTAGATGGGAGCCTTCAAGTGGTGCCCTATTACAACAAGCCACCCCAAGCGGGAATATATCAGCATTTCGCCGCGATCGCCGCTAGTTGCGATCTACCGATGATGCTCTACAATATTCCTGGACGTACCGGACAGCATCTAGAACCTGAGACAGTCGCCAAACTAGCCCAAGTTGATGGCATCGTCGCCATCAAGGAGTCTACAGGAAATCTAGATATCGTTAGCCAAATCCGCAGCCTTACCCCAGCAGATTTTGCGATCTATTCAGGCGACGACTCACTCACATTGCCCATCCTCGCCGTTGGGGGAGTCGGAGTAGTCAGTGTTGCCAGTCACCTCGTTGGCGATCGCCTCCAAGCTATGATAAGTGCATTCACCTCCGGTCAAAATCGGACGGCGACAGAAATTCACATCAAGCTCCTTCCCCTATTCAAAGGCTTGTTTTGCGCTCCCAATCCAATGGCGGTAAAAGCAGCTCTGAAACTCCAAGGTTGGGAAGTTGGGAGCCTCCGCTTGCCCATGTGTGAATTGCCAGATGAATTGCAGCCTTTCATCGAGCAGCTCCTCCAACAGCAGGGTTTGATAAAGTAAATGTAGCTAAATGGATCTGAAAATAATTACGAATAGTTTGACCGATCGCCGATACCGTGCTAACATTGGAGGTAGAAGGAAAAAAGACACGAAGATAACTTAATCGTTGGCGTAGCCTACCGGAGGTAATCGCCACTACTTTTCCCAGCAGCAATCCGTCGGGTTTGGAATCTAGCAAATTTGAGAACCATCGATCTACGGAAAACACTAAGTTACTAGCAACGCGATCGTTCAGCTAAAGAATTTACTAAATCTAATTTGTCGATATAAAGCGAAACTTTAGTACCATCGACCGATAAATATTCAGTTAGTTTAATTGTAAACAGTGCAAATTTCTAGCGCATGATTTTAGCATATCGCTTTCACAGACAGAAGTTCGGTATGAATATCTGTCAAGATGAATAGATATAATAGCCTGGTAAGTTTTCGATGACCATGACAAGAACAAATCGCGTTCTTTCGAGTTCAAGTGCGTAAAAAGTCTCCAAGCCTGCAACAGCGGTAAAATACCAAACCGATATTGCCAGCGGGTCGCCATCAGTTTGAGTCTTAGATCGTCTACAGAAAGCGACATAAATTGCGTTGGCGGAAAGCCCGCTCCCCTGGAGAATCGCTACTAGGATCTAAAACCAAACATACAAGTTTTGCCTAAAATACATAGAAATTAGTCAAATAATCACCTCACATCTAACCATTTTATGACCGACAAAAACAACGCCCAACCCACTCTCAAAATTATCCCACTTGGTGGTTTGCATGAGATTGGTAAGAATACTTGTGTCTTTGAAATCAACGACGAGATTTTATTACTAGATGCAGGATTGGCATTCCCCACCGATGGAATGCACGGCATCAATATCGTGTTGCCAGATATGACCTATCTGCGGGAAAATCAGCACAAAATCAAAGGCATGATTGTCACCCACGGACATGAAGATCATATCGGGGGCATCGCCTATCACCTCAAACAATTTAATATTCCCGTCATCTATGGCCCACGTTTGGCACTAGCATTGCTACAAGGCAAACTAGAAGAAGCAGGTGTCGCCGATCGAACTAAACTAAAAACAGTCGCCCCCCGCGATATCGTCCGTATCGGCGAATCATTCTTCGTCGAGTTCATTCGGAACACTCACTCGATCGCCGATAGCTTTACAGTAGCATTACACACCCCCGTAGGTGTCGTAATCCACACTGGAGACTTCAAATTCGACCATACCCCAGTAGACGGCGAAGCATACGACTTTGCCAAACTAGCCGAGCATGGCGAAAAAGGTGTCTTGTGCCTAATTAGCGACTCCACCAACTCCGAAATCCCTGGTTTCACCCCCTCCGAGCGTTCCGTCTTCCCCAACCTCGACCGATATATCAGTCAAGCCAAAGGACGAGTCATGGTGACAACCTTCTCGTCATCCGTACACCGGATTAACATGACGCTAGAAATAGCCATGAAATACAACCGCAAAGTGTGCGTAGTCGGACGCTCGATGTTAAATGTCATCGCTCATGCGCGTAACTTGGGATATATAAATTGCCCCGACAACGTATTTGAACCCCTCCAATCGGCGAACCACCTCCCCGACGACAAAGTACTCATCCTTACCACTGGCTCCCAAGGCGAAACCCTCGCCGCCATGACACGGATTGCCAACGGACAACATCGCCAAGTCCGCATCCGCAAGGGTGATACCATTCTATTCTCCGCCAACCCCATTCCGGGCAACACGATCGCAGTTGTTAACACCATCGACAAATTGATGATGCAGGGTGCAAACGTCATCTACGGACGCGACAAAGGCATCCACGTTTCGGGACATGGCTGTCAGGAAGATCAAAAACTCATGCTGAGTCTAACTCGTCCAAAATTCTTCCTCCCAGTTCACGGCGAACACCGGATGCTAGTCAAGCATTCCCAAACCGCTCAGAGCACGGGTATTCCCGCTGAGAACATGATTATCATCGATAATGGTGATATTGTCGAACTCACCGAAACCAGCATCAAGAAAGGCGGTAAAGTGCCTTCTGGGATTCAATTGGTAGACAATGCTGGCATCGTCCACGACCAAAAACATGTCATAGAAGAACGCCAAAAACTAGCTGGTGAAGGAGTCGTCACCGTAGCTCTAGCGATCGGTCTAGATGGTAAGATGATGGTCAAACCCCAAGTAAATCTACGTGGTGTAGTTACAGCCGTCGAACAGTCACTAATTCGTGCATTGATTCAAAAAACCATCGAGAATTGTCTCGAAGAACGTTGGAGTCGTTTTGCACGGACGTTTGAATCCGGTCAAGTTGATATAGACTGGACTGGACTCCAAATCGAATTAGAAGCTGCACTTCAACGCCTAGTCCGTCGCGAATTGCAAAGTAGTCCACTATTGGTACTGATGATGCAGAATCCCCAAGATAATGGCGATCGTTCTAATGTTAGCACCACTCCGGTAATTAATGCTGTAACTGGTAAGCCAGCTCCGATTGGTCGCCGCAAACAACGTTCTACAGCTACTGCTAAAGCGGTTTAGAGCTAGCGATTCGATAAAATCCAGATTTATCAATCCCAGGGAGGAACGAGTAGGGGCAATTCATGAATTGCCCCTACACGTTCCTCCCTGGGTTTTAAATACCAATTAATTCAGCTCCTTTTGCTGCGCTTGATATATTGCCCACATTTCCCGATACGCCTGTTCCATATCGAGCGTAAACTGTTTAGCATTCCAGACAGGTGCAGTAGAGCGACCCGATCGCAGTTTACCAGCTATTTTGTCGCGGAGATCGCGATCGAGTCCCAATTTTATCCCCCACTCGATATACTCCGCCTGACTCCAAGCAATCCCTTCCTCAATTCCCGCATTGAGCATAAAGGTATAACTATTCCGCGCCGCAAATTGTTGCCCGACTTGAGTCACCATGGGGATACCCATCCAGAGAGTTTCTAGAGTCGTGGTGGCACCATTATAAGGGAAAGTGTCGAGAACAACATCTGCGATCGCCAAATTAGCGCGATGGGTAGGTTCATCGGCAACATTTCCTACAAAACGCAATCGATCGAATTCTACGCCTTCTTCGGCAGCAATTTCACCAAAAAACTCTTGAATAATTGTCGGATCTGTATCACCTTTTACGATGAAGTAACTATTTGGAACTCCTTTGAGAATTCGCATCTGCGCCCGCACCGTATCGGGGTGACGCTTGAAGCCTCTTTGTCCACTCCAATAAACCACTGCATCGCCAGGAATGCCCAAATCCTGCCGTCTTAATGTGGGTATACCCACTTCAAAACCATTCACCGCTAAATAAGTTTGGGGCAATCGCCAAATCTTTTCTCGATAATAGTCTTGAGCATTGTCTGGCAATACATAGGAGTCGGCAATAAAATAATCGACAGTAGGTAAACCCGTCGCATCCCAACCTAGCCAACTAACTTGGATGGGTGCAGGTTTTGCAGCTAATACTTTACAAGTGATATTGAGAGTCAGACTATCTAGATCGATCAGAATATCGATGTTATCGGCGCGAATTTGGGCAGCGACTCGATCGGGATCTGGCAGCAGACAATAACTCACATCCGATCGATCTCGGAACCATTTTTGATAGAAAGGATCGTTGGGATCTTGATTTATACAGTATGTGAAAATTTGAAACTTCTCGCGATCGTGATGCTGCCACAGCCACCGACTCAGCCAACCAACTGAGTGACTTCTGAGTGTAGAGCCTAAATAACCAATTCTGATTGTATTAGTTTTTTTAGTTAATGAAGCTGGTTCGGCATCATAGTATTTAATGTGCGATCGATCGTGTTCTAGATAAATGCTCGCAATTTGATTTTGTAATTGGCGGTAATAGTCCGGTAGATCGTTTGTATACGGAAAAAATACATTAGCTATAACTATTCTTTGATTGAATGCTAGTTCTAAGTTGACATGGTTTCCTCTAGTAAATTCCTCTAGTAATTCTTGATATTGTTGAAACAGAGAGTCTGCTTGCTTCCAACATCCAGCCGTAAGATAAGTGATGATTAATGGATAATTAGTTTTAATTTTGTCAAGGATATTATCACAAAGATTGTAGTTTGCACAACCGACTTCAATTGCTTTTTTAAAATTTCCCATATCAGAATATATCCGACATAGTGCGTTGGCAATATTAAAATTATTTGGGTGCAATACCTGGTAAAATTCTAATAGATCGACCATGAATAAATTCGCACCGATGCGATGGGCTATTTTCATGATATCATCTTCAAAATTAGCGATCGAGTCAATCGAAGTAGTCGATTGATTCTCCAAGCAAGCTTTGATAAAGTTGCAAGTATCGTCTGATAGGAAAACCAGTAGAGATCGCAATAACTCAGAGCATAAATTTCGATCTATTGCTTCAGTAGAATTAGTCGATACTATTTCGGTTGCTGCCCAGTCACCTAAAATATCTGAACTGAATCTATCTAGTTTGATTTCAATTAAGATCGATCGAACTAAATTATTTAAGTGAGTCGGATCTACTTCTCGTAAATATTGACCGATTAACCAAGCACGATCGAGATTATTAGCCGCAAATTCTTGAGCGGCAGATCGATCGAGTACGATTGATAATTCACTATTTAAAGCTACCGATTCCAACTCATCAGCTTCCTCAAAGGGAATAAACCAAGTAGCTTGAGCATCGATTTCTCGCTCTTGGAGAAGGTAAGCAAGCCCTAGATACCAGTAATTGTGACTATTTGTGTCTCCACTCTCTAATATCGTCTCATAATAATTGACGATTCGATCTAAGTTTGGAGAATCAAAAAGTTGACAATCCAGGGGGGAGATTACTTCAACAGTCTGAACGGGTAGATGATTTAAAGCTTGCATATATTTATGGGTGTGAGTGGCAATATCGATTAATTAAGGTTGAGCTGTTGTTGCTCCTCTTGATATTTTGCCCACATATCGCGATATGCTTGTTCCAAATCGCGAGTAAATCGTTTACCATTCCAGACAGGTGCAGTCGCACGACCCGATCGCAGTTTATATTGGATCTGGGATCTTAATTCTGAATCGAGTCCTAATTTTATCCCCCACTCGATATACTCCTGCCGACTCCACGCAATCCCTTCTTCAATCCCCGCATTGAGCATAAAGGTATAACTATTGCGTGCGGCAAATTGTTGCCCTACTTGCGTCACCATCGGAATACCCATCCACAGGGTTTCTAACGTCGTGGTGGCTCCATTGTAGGGAAAAGTATCTAAAACTATGTCTGCAATTTCTAGATTGGCTCGATGAGTTAATTCGTCGGGAACGCTATCTAGAAATCTCAATCGATCTAGACTAATTCCTACTTCTGCTGCCAATTTTCCAAAAAAGTTTTGAATGGTTTCTGGATCGCTTCTACCTTTAATCAGAAAGTAACTATTCGGGACGGCTTTGATAATCTCCATCTGCGCTCTGATGCAATCTGGATGACGCTTATATCCAGATTGACTGCTGAGATAAATTACCGCATCGGCTGGAATATCTAAATCTTCACGTCTTAGTGTAGGGATACCGATTTCAAACCCATCAACGGCTAAATAAGTCTGCGGTAATCGCCAAATTTTTTCTGCATAATAATCCTGAGCATCATCTGGTAAAACATAAGGATCGGCAATAAAGTAATCTACAGCGGGAATGCCAGTAGAATCCCACCCTAGCCAAGATACTTGGACAGGAGCAGGTTTCTCTGCTATAACCATACAAGTAATATCACTAGTCAAACTATCTAGATCGATTAAAATATCAATTTCATCTGCTCGAATTTGAGCGACTATTTCATCATGATAGACAGTAAAATATGAAGTAATGTCTGCCTTATCTCTAAACCATTTATGGTTAAAATCATCCTCCTGATTTATATTTAGACAATAAACAAATACCTGAAAAGACTCGCGATCGTGATGGTGCATCAGCCATCGGCTCAACCAGCCAACTGAATGCTTTCTAAATGTCGTTCCGATATAGCCGATGCGGATACAGCCTGTTTTCTTTGCTATTGATGATTCCCCAAACTTTGGCAGAACGCTTGTAGAAGGAAGATTTTGTTGATAAATAGTTGCTATTTGATTTTGTAACGACTTATTAATCCGAGGATTGTCTTCTGTATAAGGTAAGAAAAATGAGGATATTACCAATGATTGGCATTGTGCCTGGGTTAAATTTTGGGGCAATGCCTGAATTAGTTCTACTAATAACTGTCGATGAAGATCGATTATT
>JANOPX010000133.1:0-5347 GCA_031422115.1 Chamaesiphon sp. VAR_4_metabat_408
AGAGCATCACCGAGGACAGTTTCTGCTTGAGCTAAAGAGGTGGCAACTGCGCCTTTGTTACCAATAGCAGTCGAGCCAGAAAGAGCGGTAGCATTGCCCAAAAGTGATACAGATTTAGCGATCGATTGAGCCAAAGCACTCTTACCAGGGCCACCAATAGCTTGGGATTGAGCAACTCCGAGGGCGTTACCTAATGCAGTTTCAGCAATAGCTACCGATTGAGAAAATACGGGGTTATTTAGTCGTTGAGCGATGAGTTGTGGTTTTAGGGCTGAAGTGTTACCGTTGACAGTCGCGGCAAAACTAACAGCAGGTACTAGGGAAATTGCGCCGACGATTAAAGCTAGAGTTTTGATGGATTTCATGGTTGATGTTCCGGTATTTTATATTGTGATGATTACTTCTACGATTGACTGCTGGATTTTATGCACAGATGAAGAGGATGCTGAATAGATGGCTTTTTGAATAGGATTTGGGGAATCGTCGAGGGTGTACGAATCACAAAACTGACTTTTCAAACAGCCACTAAGGTAATTTCAGTTACGAGCCACAGCAGGAATTTGACTGCCCATTTTGTGGTTTGTCCATTCATGACCGTGACTTCCATTAACTAAAGTGTTATTACCCTTATTTACGACTCAGGTTCGGTAACTATGCAGTTCTTGGTGAGTTTATTTTACATTTTATTTCTCCTAAAATTTAGATAAGGTATGTTTTTTTGCTATATCCTTATATTAGATGTTTGAAAATACATAAACATCTGAAAAAAGTCTTGAAATATCATTGTCAAAAGAGAATACCGATTGCTTACTTTTGTCAATATAATTAGTAGATATTATTGACTTTTGATGATATCCTTCGATCGACAGAAATCCGAGCGGATCGATCTGCTCGGATTTTTGTCTTTAATCCATCACGAAGACTCATCTACTACCAATACACTTTTTGTTAAGAGGCTGTTTGAAAAGTTATTTTGAAAAGTCAACCTTTGCCCTCACCCCGCCGGAACCGCAGGTTCTGGCGGGGTGAGGGCAACGGGACTTTGCTTGTACAAGGGAGACTATCCAGGATTGGTAAGTGCTATCTTATACTTTCCAAACAGCCTCTAAAGTGATAGTTAGTATCTCTGCCGCTCATTTTCCTAAAATCTGGAATTGTCGCTCTACCGATTCAGTCAAAACAGAACCATCGCCATTGAGGGCTTGGATCTGCCAAGTCAAGAACTTTTTGGTGTTCTGTTTGAGCCAAGGTGGGGCGTTATAAGTAGTGCGATCTGCTCCTAATAAAGCTGATAAGATTACTCGCTCTCCATCCTTAATTACTAGTTTATAACCCCGTGCAGAACCGATCTTTGCCCAACTAAATCTAACTGGTTGTCCGATAGCAATTTGACTATTAGATAACGGTGAAATTAGATTAAGTCGATTGGGATTTGCCGTCATCACATAACGAAAAACAGGCATCGGAAAACCCGCAACGCCACCACTGTTGACGATGCCCGTGCCGATACTCGAATCACCTTCTTTATCATCAGTAGCTTCAATGCGTAATAAAATCTGATATGTTCCAGTCAAACCTGTCGGAAACTTCGCTGGATCTGGGCCTGGGAGGAAGACTTGCCCCGTTGGTTGAAGGAAGAGATCGAAACGTTCCAATTCCTGATAACGTCGCTGTAGACCCCTTTCTTCGAGGGGTAAACTTGCCTCTGTCAATAAATCTCGCTGAGTGGGCACCGGATCTCCTGGTAACACTACTTCCCATCTTCCTTTTAATCTACCCGTCCCGTTGTAGCTGATTTGCGCGCCGAACTGAGGTAAAGTTGCTCCGGTAAAGATCGCAGGTGCGGGTTTATTTTCACCTACTTGAAGTTTGACACTAGTAATACTAAATGGTACTCGCGCTCCACCACTAGATAATCGACAAGTGACGGCAACAAATTCATCGGGGCCGCCATTAGTGCTTCGCCAACGGCGCACGTAAAAGAACTCAGAATTATTGTTGCGTAAAGCAGCCTGATAAGCTTTGCGCGACACTGAAGTGGGAATAGTCATAATATCGGTATAATTGTTTTGACCGCTAGATCGACCAATATTATATCTACTTGGCAATCTCCCAAATAAGGTACTAGAAACACAAGATTGGTCGGCATTAATCTGTCCGCACCAGAAGGCATCTCCTGGAGTTTGATTATTCAAGCCTGAATAGGTCAAAAACACTGTTGTTGGGCCAAAACTTTTGACATTTACCCCTTTGGGGCTGACATCAGCAGCTTGAGCTGATGTTGATAAAAAAGGAGTGAAACTGAGAGCTAAAATCGCGATCGATCGGGCGAGTATTTGGTTGATTGATTTCATAGTAAGCTAATAGTGAAGGACTTTGCGGATGTAACTGCGGCATAGTGATTCTCTTGCTCCAGAGGCATACTTGCGCGGGCAGAGGCTCTTACCTAGCGGTAGGCTGTCGCCAACGGTTACGCCAACGATATTTAAAAACTTAAACTCAAGCCACCAGAGATCGTATTAATTGTTGCATCGGTGTTAATATTGCCGATCGTCGTACGATTGAGATTCGATTGATACCCATAGCGGAGAAAAATACTACCTGGATTTTCTTGTCCAAAAGTATTAGTTTTAAAATTCCAAGTTAGGAGTAAATCTAGAGAATTTGCCTGAGTCAAAGATTCTCCAATCGAATCCGAATCACTAGTGAGATTATAATTAAATGCTAAATTCAGATCGGGGATAACTTCCCAACTTACCCCCAAACTAGGACTGTGGTTCAATCGAGTAATTTGGCGTTCGATATTTTGGGCAGTACTAAAATTATAGCCTAAATTAAATCTTAGTTGCTGACTGGATTGCCAACCGACAGAGAATTGATGACTGAGGTTAGAAAAGTCTGAATTTTCTCTTCCTGATTGGCGATTATCCTGAAAAGTATTACCAAATTTATAATCAAAGGATAGTGCATCAGAAAACTTCCAAGCAAGTCCAAACTTTTGAGTAACATTGATTTGGTTGGGTATTTTAGAAGGAACGTCAAAATTGCCATTAGCTGCTAAGGCGATCGATCCATTCTGACTAGTTTGTTGATAACTATAAGAAATCGTCGGTATTAAGACATTCTTGTCTTGCATAACCGTCTGTAATGGTAAATTCAAGCTAAAAGTATTGCTATTACTTTTAGTTTTTAAAAGGTTGGGAATGCTAGCGATATTATCTTCAGAGTTAGAATGCTGAAATTGAATGCTAGCACCAGCGATCGTCCCGTTGAGGCCATATTGACCTTGTAACCTGTCGGGATTGGTACTCGCACCGATCGTACCAAATTGAGGATCTGTCTGTTCTAATTTTAGGTTGGCAGAAAGAGAGAATTTTCGCACATCATCTAGTTTGATATCCTTTAAAATATCGTAGCTAGTTTCGGCATACCAAGCATTTTTTGTAACGGGTTGGAGGGCTACATTATTCGCTCCTTGAGTGAGTTGAGGATCGTTAGCTTCAATACTTGTAAATGTACTGCGAGCAAAACCAGCATCAGCTTTCCATCGCCCAGTATCATCAGCAGCGGTAAGTCGAAAGCCGATTCCATCACTTTTTTCGGCATCCACTACTTCGCCAACATTAAAATTGGCAATAGGTAAACGAGAACCATTCATTAAGGTGGTTTCTAATCGGATCCCTCCAGCAGCATTATTCATTAGTTGCAATCCTAGTGTTCCGGCTGTGAGAGTATTATTACTATTTTCGATGCCCAAGATATTCTCGAAACCAACGATCGAAGTAGTGCTAAGATGTCCGACAGTGAGATCGGCAAAATTAGTTAGTTTGCCACTACCTGTAATTCCTCGCGTACAAACAGCATTGACTAGCAAGGAATTATTCCCAAAGCAGACGTTTCCAACTGCAAACTTTAGATCGCCATCAGTAAAATCGATCGAATATGCAGTTAAATCTACTAGGGAAGCACTTTCTTTCAATTCTTTAAATCTCAGGGCTTCTGGTTGAAAGGTAGTGCCCACGAGATTAACTTTTCCTTTCAATTTTCCCGCACCGATTTGATATTGGGCGGATAGTTCTCCTGTGAAGGCGGCATCTAACGATGTAGGGCGAGCAGATGTGCCAGCATCGGGGCTGCGGGATTCAGCAATTTGGGATTTAAGGGTGACATTGAATTTGGATTTGAAACTTTGGGGGTTGGTTTGAGCGGAGATAACTGGGGTATTGGGGCTAGAAGATGTCGATGGTGTTGCAGGTGGTGTGGTGGTAATTGGGGTATCGGCTTCGATTTTGACGGTGAAAGTGGCGATCGATTCCCAGTTATCTGCACTCGTGGTACGATAAATAGTCAGAGTTTGTTCGCCGATCGGCAGTACTAAAAGCGAAGATTGATATACAAACTCTTGCCCTTCTCGCTTAATCTGAGCAGTGATATCTAGATCCCCTAGAAATACGGCAGTTTCTGTTGGCGATGGTAAAAGATCTGCTTTGAGATCGACTTTTACTCTGAGGATTTCTCCTGACTTGAGGATAATCACTTTTGGAGTTGTTTGGGCGAGGGAAGTTGAACTAGTTGTGGGTATAGGTGGTGTTTGGGCTAGGCTGGGTTGAGTCTTTGCTGGAGAGGCTATTGCTGAGGCAAACGCTCCGCTACCACCAACGAACACCGCCGAACAGCACAAAACTACGGTACCCTGAATCCAGCGATAAATGAGCTTAATTATTTTCTTTTTGATAGATTGCTTTTGAAGAATAGTGGTCATAATTTACTTCTTGAAAATTGAAGTTTGTTCTATAAGCTAGATTTGAGAATGCTTCTTTAGCAACTAACTAAGGTAAATAAAATGCTAATTTTTTGCTTGAGACTTATTCATCTTATAATTTCAACTCAATCTAAACATCTGAAAAACGTCTCGATCTATAGATCGACTAAAGACAGTAATCTTTAACAACTTTTGGTGGCATGAGTACGATCGCTTAATACTTTAGTTAATATCTTTGGAAACGTAAACAAAAATCCGATCGAATCAATCGAAGCGAGGATACAATTAGAGCCGCTTTTTGATTTTCTAGAAGGTTAGCGATCGCTTCCCCTTGTCGATCCAGCCCTGGCTGAGGTTCAATACTTGGAATGGCAAATCGTCAAGGGTGAAGCGATTTATGCTTAGGAATATCCAAGTAAATATACTTAGCCAAAAGTCAACAAGAATTAATCTCTTTTGTCAACTTACGATCGAGACGTTTTTCAGATGTTTGTTTTGAGTGAGATCTCTAAGATATAAACAACTAAATAAATAGAGCGACCACAAATGAATAATCTAGATAGAAATTGGAACAATCTGTTCGGG